>CAYPSI010000057.1:0-7354 GCA_964413375.1 uncultured Spirochaetales bacterium
GACGAGTACGAGGCCGCCTTCGGCGGGCCCGCGAGCGTCAATCACACGGACCCGGTCTACCTGGCGGGCTTCGGGAACGATCGCCACGCCACCGACTACCACGACCGGCTGTGGGCGCGCGGCGTCGTCGTCGACGGCCAGGGCGGCCGCGTTGCGATCGTCGCGCTCGACGTCGTCGGCTACTTCAACGACGAGGTGAAGACCATCCGCTCGATGGTCGATCCGGCCGCGGGGGTCGGCTACCTGGTCGTGCACAGCACCCACCAGCACGAGGGCCCGGATACGCTCGGCATCTGGGGGCCCGACGCAGTGACGACGGGGACCGATCCCGCCTATCTCGATTTCGTGAACGCGTCCGTCGCCGACTGCATCGAAGAGGCCGCGGCGAACCTCGTGCCGGGTCGGATCAAGTTCGCCACTACGGACGCGACGGGCCTCTCGCTCGGAATCGACGCAGAAGACGATGGCTTCGGCGTGGCTGACGGAAAGGTGCTCATCGACGACGATCTGATTGCACCCGCCACGGATGGCCGGATCGTCGACTCGCGCCTCTCGATCATGCAGGTGACGCGGCTCGGGCCGCCCTACCAGGTGCTCGCGACGCTCGTGAACTTCGCGAGCCACCCGGAGAGTCTTGGGAGCAACAACACCCGCGTGACCTCCGATTTCCCGCATTATGCGCGCGAGGCGATCGAGGTGTCGCAGGGTGGGATGGCGATCTGGGTGAGCGGAGACCTCGGCGTGCTGCAGGGCCCGCTCGACATCGACGTGCTCGACCCGGACACGGGGCTCCCGGCGCAGCGGCGCACCTTCCGCTGGGCACAGGTGCACGGCGAGCAGCTCGGGGCGCGTGCCGTCGCGGCGATCCCGAAGCACCCCGGTTCCAACAAGGCGGAGATCGAGCTCGCGAGCACCGCACCGGTGGCAATCCGGCTCGACAATCCCTTCTTCCGCTTCTTCATTGCGATCGGGGTGCTGCCCTCGGACGGGTTGTTCACGAATGGGGTACCCGACCCGAGTGTGGGATTCCCGTTCCCGCCGCCCTTCGACCCGATTCCCCAGGCGCTCGGGGAAGACCTCCACACGGAGGTTGGCGCGTTCCGGATCAACGAGGCGAGCTTCGCGGTCGTGCCGAGCGAGCTCGACCCGCAGATCGGCGAGACCTACCGCGATCGGATGGTCGGCGCCGAGCACACCTTCATCATCGGGCTCGGCAACGACGAGATCGGCTACCAGCTCCCGGCGGACAAGTGGGACGACTCCTGCCACGCCTGCGCGCCATACATCCTCGCCGGATTTCCGCAGTTCTGCCCCTACTACCCGAACATCGACTGCAATACGGTGTTCGAGAACAACGTGGGGCCGGACATGAACCCGGCGATTTCGGGCGCGCTCAATCCGCTGCTGGACGGCCTGCACGACTGAGGCGAGTGCGCTCCGGGTGCAAAGAACAGGATGGCTCGCGGCGCTTGCGCTGCTGCTCTGTGCGCCCGCGGCGCGCGCGCACGTGGTCTACGGCACGAAGACGCTCCACGGCCTGATCGCAGAGGCCGACCTCGTGCTGCGCGCCCGGATCGTCGCGGTCGACGAGCCGCTCTCGGTCGTCTTGGATGCGGCGGGGGCCGGCCGTCCCACCGTTGAGGCCGAGGTGCTCGAGGTCTTGAAGGGCGCTCGCGAGGCCCCGCGCGTTCGCTTCGCGCAGCACGGCCACGGCGTCGCACAGTTCGAGCCTGGCGAAGAGACGCTGCTCTTCTTGATCTCGATCGCGCGCAGCCGCGAGCTCGATACGCTCGGCAAGGCGGGAGCCCTCGCCTGGGTCTCGCTCCAGGAGCACGAAGACGAGTATCCGCTCGAAGTGGGCAACCGCGAGCGCCTGCTCGCGATTGCGCAGGCCTACGTCGTGGCGGACGCCGCGGGTCCAGCCGAGGCCCGGCAGGCGGCGCTGCGGCGGGCGACGCTGGGCCTGCTCACCTCGGGGAATCCCCGCTTCGCGGCCTCTGCCGTGCGCGATCTCGTGCTCGCGCCCAGCGCACCGCTAGTAGCCGCGGAAGACCGGGAGGCGCTCCAGGCGGTCATCGACGATCCCAGGGTCTCGATGGGAGTGCGCGTCGCACTCCTCGCCGAGCTCGAGCGGCGCGGCATCGTCGAGGGCCTGCCGATCTGGCTGCGACTGCTCTCCGCGCAGACTCCGTCGAGAGAGCGCCTCGTCGCGATCCGGGCCGCCGGGGGCGTTGCTGCGAGCCCGGTGCGCGCTCGGCTGATCGCGCTGGTGGGGGACGCGGACGTGCAGGTGGCGGCGGCGGCTGCCGCCGCGCTCGGGACACCGGGCAACCGGGATGCGGTGGCACCGCTCTCGGAAGCGTTGACCTTCGAGTCCGAGAAGGTGCGGATGGCCGCCATCCGCGGGCTCGGCCGGATCGGCACGACAGAAGCCGAGCGCAGCCTCGAGAAGGCAGCCTCCTCGCACCCGGATCCGGCGACGCGGAGGCGCGCACGAGCGGAGATCGGCAAGCGCCGCGCGGCCGCTTCCCCCCGCTGAGCGGAGCCCGCAGCGTCCGCTGCGGCGGAGTCTCGAGCGGCGTCGGCGCGTGGCGGGGGAGGGTGGTCACCCATCCATCCATGTCGCGCGAGGAGGCGCTGCAAGGGTTCGCGTGTGCGATGCTCGGCCCCTCGCCTGGATCTCGCCACCGGGTGCACGAGGGGGATGCTTGCCGGGACTGATGGAAGTCGAGTGGCTCGATCCGCTGGTCGAGCGCGAGCGCAATCGCGAGCTCGAGCGCTACGTGAAGCGGGAGGCGGGGCTCGTTCCACCCCACACACGCTTCTTCGGCGCCTGCCCGTGGATCATGCGGGCCGACATCGATTTCGACATCGGCTGTGCGGAGATCGCGTCGCTCGTCGACCCGATCTACCTGATCGTGAGTCGCGACAACTCCTGTCGCTTCTGCTACGGGGGCGCGCGCATGTTCATGCGCGTGGCGGGCATGCCCGAAGCCCAGATCGAACGACTCGAGCAGGATCTGGAGACGGCTCGGCTCGAAGCGGGCGTGCGCCTGGCTCTCGACTTCGCGCGCCGCGTCTCGCGCTCGAATCCTCCACCGGGCAGCGCCGAGCGCAAGCAGCTGCGCGACGCCGGCTATAGCGAGGCTGCGATCCGGGAGCTGGCGCTCTTCGCCGGCGTCGTGATCTTTCACAATCGCTTTGCGACGCTGCTGGCCCTGCCTCCCTATCCCGCCGAGCTCGTGGCGCGCAGCTGGTGGGCGGGACTGCTGCGCTTCCGCTTCAAGCGGATCTTCAAGCGCTTGCGCTCGCAGCCTGAACCGGAAGCTTCGAGCGCCGAACCTGATTCTGGTCCCTACGCCGGCCTGACGCGCACGCTCGGCGGGCTTCCCCATGCGCGCGTGTTGCGCCGGACGCTCGATTCGGCCTGGGCGTCTCCGCACCTGCGTCCGCGGACCAAGGCGCTGATCTTCGCGGTGATCGCGCGCGGGCTCGGAAGCGCCAGCGCGGAGCGCGAGGCGTGTCGGCTGCTCGCCGCCGAGGGGATGACGGTCGACGCGATCTCCGAGAGCCTTGCGAACCTGGCCTCTCCCGCGCTCGACGCCGGAGAGGCGCGGATCCTGCCCTACGTGCGAGAGACCATCTGGTACCAGCCGGCCCCCGTGCAGCGCCGCGGACGCGAACTGCGCGAGCAGCTTGGGCACGCTGCGCTGCTCGAGACGGTCGGCATTGCGGCCCTCGCGAACATGGTCTGCAGGATCGCGCTGGCTCTCGACGAGACGTGATGCAGCCTGCGTGGCTGGTCATCGGCGTGCTCGGCCTGCTGGCCGCGGGCCTCGCGATCGCGTGGTGGCGGGGAAGGGCACGTATCGCGAAGCTGCGCGAGATCCTCGAGGTGAAGTCCACGGAGCTCGAGCACCTCCAGGTCTCTTTCGCGCGTTTCGCGCCCGAGGAGATCGTCGAGCGCATCATTGCAGAGGGCGTCTCCGGGCGCGGCGAGCGCAAGGAGGTGACGGCGCTCTTCGCGGATCTGGTGGGCTTCACGGCGCTGAGCGAGAGCATCGAGCCGGACGTCCTGATCCGCATCCTGAACGGTTACTTCGAGCGCATGAGCCGCGCGATCACGCAGCACCGGGGCCACGTCTCGACCTTTCTCGGCGATGGCATTCTCGCGCTCTTCGGGGCACTGCAGCCCAACCCCTGGCAGGGAAACGACGCCGTCCACGCGGCCCTGGCGATGCGCGAGGAGCTCGTTGCGTACAACCGCGAGCTCGAAGGGGAGCAGCTCCCGACCCTCTCGCTCGGCATCGGCCTGCATCGGGGCAGCGGGGTCGCGGCGCTCGTCGGCAGCCGCGATCTGATGCAGTTCGCCTTCGTGGGTCGCATCGTGAATCTGGCGGCGCGCGTCCAGGATCTGACGCGAAGCTTCCAGGTGGACATTCTCGTCACGCGCGCGGTGAAGGAGACGCTGGCTCCCCACTTCGAGCTGCGCGAGCTGCCCCCGACGGAGGTCCGCGGGATCGTTGGCCCGGTCGAGATCTTCGTGGTCGAGGGCGCCGCGCTCTGACCGAGATCCGCGAAGGCCATGCCCGCCGCTATCCTCGCGCGCGCAGTGCGATGGACGGCTACCACGGCGATGCGGGAGCGGGGCTGGCGTGGGTCCCTGCGCGCCATTTCGACTCTCGGAGCGCTGCTCTTGGGTCCGCCCGGCTGCTCCGAGCCCGCTGTAGCGTACCCCCTGCATGAGGCAGCGGCGCAGGGCGACCTCGTGCGCCTGGCTGCGCTGCTCGAAGCAGGCGATCCCGACCGCCCCGACGCGCGCGGCTGGACGGCCCTCGACGCGGCAGTGGACGCCGGCCAGCAGGCGGCGGCCAAGCTGCTGCTGGAGGCGGGGGCGCAGCTCGAGTCCACCGGCACCGCTCCGAGTCCTCTTTATCGGGCGAGTCGCGACGGCTCTGCCGAGCTCGTCGAGTGGCTGCTCGCACGGGGCGCCGACGTCTCACGCGGGGTTGCCGGCGGATGGAGCCCGCTGCATGCAGCGGCGGCGTACGGGCGCTCCGAGAGCGTTGCGCTGCTGCTCGCCCACGACGCCCCCGTCGATGCGAGGACGCAGGAGGGCTGGACGCCGCTCTACCTGGCGGCCCGCGCCGGCCACGTCGATCCGGCGCATCAGCTCCTCGAGCGCGGTGCCGCCGTGGACGCGGGCTTCGAGGGCGGCTGGAGGGTGCTCCACGCCGCGGCGCTCGCGAACCTGCCGACGCTGGCGGAGGCGCTCCTCGCGCGCGGGGCGCCCGTCGACCCGAGAAGCGCTCGCGGCCTGACACCGCTCCACGTCGCCGCGTCCGCAGGCAGCGTCGATGCGGCCCGGGTGCTGCTCGCACACGGCGCGGATGCCGACGCGAGCGCGCAGGACGGCAGAACGCCACTGCACCTGGCCACCACTGCCGGAGCGCGCGGGATCCTCGAGGCTCTCCTCGCAGGTGGGGTGGATCTCGAGGCCCGCGATGCGCAGGGCCGCAGCGCGCTGCTGCTGGCCTGCGAGCTCGGCGATGCGGAGACGGCCGCTTTGCTGCTCGAAGGGGGCGCCGATCTCCGCGCACGGCTTCCGAATGGCTCGACCGCGCTGCACGCGGCGGCCGCGACCCACCGGAGCGAGCTGGCGCAGCTGCTGCTACGCGCCGGCGCGGATCCGCGTGCCCGCAACCAGGACGGCATCACGCCGCTCCACCTGGCGGCGTTCATGCGCAGCCCGGAGACCGCGGCCGTGCTGCTCGATGCGGGCGCGGAGATCGAGGCGCGCGCCGCGTACTCCGCCACACCGCTGATCCTCGCGGCCCAGTCGGGGAGCGTTGAAGTCGTCGAGCTATTGCTCGCGCGCGGGGCGCGCGCGGACGCGCGGGACGTCGCTGGAGGCAGCTCCCTCGATCACGCCACCCGCGGCGGACACGAGGAAGTGGCCCTGCTGCTCCGCGAGTACGTCCGGCGAGGCGACTGAGTGGCGCGCGTCGCCCCGTCGGGGCCGAGCCACCTGTCGTGCCCGCGGGGAAGGAGATCTCTCTACAGATTCATGCGTTGGCGGGGTACGCCGAAATCGAAATGGCGAGTTGACTCTTCCACGTGGCCGTTCGAGGATGGGTGTCCCGCGCGTTGCGGGACTACCCACGAAGGAGAGACCATGCAAAAGCTTCAATGGGGGATCCTCGCCGTTGCGCTCGCCGCCGCACCGGGCTCGGCGAGCGCGCTCGACGTCCTGCTCACGAACGACGACGGCCAGGCTGCTTTGGGCATCCAGGCGGTGCGTACGGCTCTCTGCGCGGCCGGCCATCAGGTGACGCTGGTCGCACCCGCGACCGATCAAAGCGGTCGCGGTGGCTCGATCAACACGGGCGTCTTCAGCTCGTCGAGCGCGATGGCGCTCACCCGCGTCAGCACCGACACCTGCGGCAGGCAGTACTCGCTGGCCGCGCCCACCGTTCCCGGGCGCTACGGCGGGACACCGGTGGACAGCCTCAAGGCCGGTCTCGACGTGGTGCTCGCAGGCGTGAAGCCGGATCTGATCGTCTCGGGCCTGAATCAGGGCCAGAACATGGGCAAGCCGGCCTCGAACACCTCGGGCACGATCGGTGCTGCGCTGTCGGGCCTCTTCAACGGCATTCCGGCGATTGCGGGGAGCGTGGGGATCGTGTTGTCCGAGAGCCCGGGCTTCGCTTCCACCGTCGCGGCCTACGCGCCGGCGTCGGCGTTCATCGTGAAGCTGATCGCGGCGCTCGAGGCCCACCCGAACGCGGCCCTGCTACCCGACCAGGTGGGGATGCTCAACGTGAACTTCCCGGTGCCCTACGCGGCGATCACAGGCGTCTCGTTCACGAACCTCGCCGATCACTCCGATCTCGAGCTTCCGCTCTACGACCGGAACCTCGGCTTCGGGTCGGTGCCCGGGAACCCGTTGCTGCTCAACTGCGCGTCGCTGCTGGACGGCCAGACCTGCTCGGTCGGCGTCGGTGTGATCTTCCCGCCCGGCCCGGATCCCGTGAAGGACGCCGATACGAACGCTCACCAGGCGAACCAGATCTCGATCACGCCGATGGACGGCGACATGACGGCTGGCGGCCACGGCTGGATCAAGTCGATCGTCAACGCTCTCACCCCCTAGCCGCGCGCGCTCTTCGCGCGGCGGGCGCTTGCCACCGGGTGCGCGCCGGCCGCGCGAGGACGAGGATCAGCGGGAGCGGAGGTCGCCGAAGTACATCGCTGCGAGGTCGTTCAGCACGTCGGCCCGTTCCCACTGAAGGAAGTGGCCGCACTCCGGAATCACGAGCGGGCCGACGCGCTTCGGGAAGGCGATCTCGCAGCG
>CAYPSI010000058.1:0-11360 GCA_964413375.1 uncultured Spirochaetales bacterium
CGGGCGTAGCCCAGCGCGAGCCGGGCGATCCGCGCCAGCGCTCCGGCGAGCAGCAGCGGCGAGCGGTAGTCGAGGGCCATCCGCACCTGGTTTCGCGCCTTGTAGTAGGCCCGCCAGGCCGGCTTGCCCGAGGCGTCGCCCTTCCCTCCGAGCGTGGCGCGGTGCAGCCGGTCGCGCTCGAAGACGACCAGCCGAAAGCCCGCCCGCGTCATCCGATACGGGTACTCGACGTCGCCGATCATCATGAAGTAGTCCTCGGGCGGGTAGCCGACGGCCTCGACCGCCTCGCGCTTCACGAGCGCGCCGTCCACGAGGAAGAAGTCCACCTCGCGCAGCCCCGGCGCGAGCGAGGGGAGGCGGCTCAGCGCCTCGGGCGTCTTGAAATGGCGGATCGTGCCCCAGCGGATCGTGCCGCCCTGGTAGCCGACGCCGCTCGCCTGCGGGGCCGCGCGCAGCGCCGCCTCGAGCTCCTGCAGCGAATCGGGGGGCGGCAACGTGTCGTCGTCGAGGATCCAGAAGGCGTCGAGCCCGCGCCCCTCGAGCGCGCGCAGACCGAGCGCCAGCCCGCCGTTCACGCCGGTGTTGTCGCCGGCCTTCACGACCCGCACCTCCGGGAAGTCGCGCCCGAGCAGCTCCACGGTGTCGTCCGCGCTGTCGTTGTCGACCGCGACGATCGCCTCCGGCGGACGCGTCTGCGCGCGCACCGCGCCCAGCGTCTCCGCAAGGACGCGGGCGCGGTTTCGCGTGGCGATCACGAGGCCGATGCGCATGGGTCCCACCCGACGCGCGAGTATACTCCGCGCCACCTCGATGCGCGTCACGACCCTGCTCCAGGCGATCGCCGGACGGCTCGCACTGCTGCTCGCAAGCCTCGGCCTCGCCCTCGGCCTCGCGGAGGTCGCATTCCGGATCTTCGACGTGCTCCCGACGCACCGCGACTCGCTGCGCGGCTTCTACCAGCACCACGAGAGCCTCGGCTGGCTCGGCACGCCGGGATACACCGCCCGGTTTCGACACGACGATTTCGACGTCGTGATCGAGAACGACGAGCGCGGCTTCCGGCGCGCCGAGCCCGGCTTCGACGGACCTGCCGAGGCTCCGCACTACGCCTTTCTCGGTGACTCCTTCACCTGGGGCTGGGGCGTCACCCAGGGGGACGTCTTCACCGATCAGCTGCAAGGGCTCGCGGGAGACCGCGCGCGCATCTCGAACTTCGGCATCACCGCCTACGGCACCGGTCAGGAGCGCCTGCTGCTCGAGGAGCTCGTGCTGCACGAGCGACCGGACGTCGTGGTGGTGATGTTCTGCGGCAACGACCCGACGGACAGCGTGTACTCCAAGAAGGGACGCCGCCCCCACTACTCGCTCGAAGCCGGCGCGTTGCAGCTGCACAACCGCCCGGTCTCGCGGCCGCTCGTGGGGCTGCTCGATCGCGCGTCGCAGCACTCCGTCGTGCTCTCGATCCTGCGCGAGCAGCTCAAGCGCTTCGAGGATCGCTTCGAGGTGGACAACCAGATGGACAGCTCCGGCGCAGGAATGGGGAGTCGTGAGCGCGCTGCTGGCCGAAATGAAGGCCGTCTCCGCCGCAGCCCAGCCGCCCTCCGAGCTCCGCGTCGTCTACATCCCGACGGCGTGCGAGATCGCGGTCGGCGCGACGACCCCGGCCGACAGCTGCGCCGGCCCGCTGCCGCGAGACCGCGAGAGCCTCGCGACCGCCTGCGCGGCGCTCGGGATTCCGCTGCTCGACCTGACCGACCCCCTCGCCGCCGCGTGGCGCGCGAGCCCCGCGCCCGGCGGCCACGGCGAGCCCGTCTACTTCCCCCATGACGGCCACTGGACGGCCCTCGGACACGAGCTCGTCGCGCGGCAGCTCTTCGAGGCGTGGGGAATCGGCGCGGAGAAGTGAACGTGAGGGGGATCCGATGAGACAGGCGGGAGCCACGCGAGAGCCCTACCCGGCCCCGATCCGGGTCTCCGACGACGTCCTCGCGGATCTCCACGCTCGGCTCGATCGCGTCCGCTGGCCCGCTCAGCCGCTGCCAGGCTGGGAGCACGGCGCCGACGCGGAGACGCTGCGCGAGCTCGTCCGCGTCTGGCGGAAGGACTTCGACTGGCGGCGGCAGGAGCGCCTTCTCGAGGAGCAGCTCCCGAGCTACCGCGCGCAGGTGCGGGGCCTCGACGTGCACGTGGCACTCCGGCCCGGAAAGGGGCCGCGCCCCTTTCCATTGCTGCTGCTGCACGGCTGGCCGGGCTCCCACTTCGAGATGATCAAGGTGGCCGGGCCGCTCGCGGACCCGGGCGCGCACGCAGGCGACCCCGCCGACGCCTTCGACCTCGTGATCCCCTCGCTGCCCGGCCATGGCTTCTCGCAGGCGCCTTCCGATCCGCTCTTCGGCGCCGACGACTGCGCCGATCTGCTGCGCGATCTGATGGTCGACGTCCTCGGGCACCACCGCTTCGGCGCGCAGGGAGGCGATCGCGGGGCCTTCGTCGCCGCGAGCCTCGCGCACCGGCATCCGGACAACGTCGCCGCGATCCACCTGAACCTCGCCACGGGGATTCCCGCGCCGCCCGGCGAGCGCTCGGAGGCGGAGGAGCGCTGGCTCGCGGAGCAGGCGCACTGGTTCGCGGAAGAGGGCGGGTATTCGAGCCTTCAGTCGACGCGTCCGCAGACGCTGGCCTTCGCGCTCTCGGACTCCCCGGTGGGCCTCGCCGCATGGATCGTCGAGAAGTGGCGGGCCTGGAGCGACTGCGACGGCGAGGTGCTGCAGCGCTTCAGCGCCGACGAGCTGCTGACCAACGTGATGCTCTACTGGGCGAGCGGCTGCATCGGATCCTCGATGCAGTTCTACCGGGCTCACCGCCTGCGCCCGCCCGCCGCGATGCGCCCGGTGCGCATCGAGGTGCCGACGGGGATCGCGGCCTTCCCGAAAGAGGTCGTGCGACCGCCGCGTAGCGCCGTCCAGCGAAAGTACGCCGTGGCGCACTGGAGCGAGATGCCGCGCGGGGGGCACTTCGCGGCGATGGAGGAGCCCCAGGCGCTGGTGGACGACGTCCGCCTCTTCTTCCGCCGCTATCGGGACTTCTAGCGCCTAGGGAGTCGGAGCTCGCTCGAGCTCGGAGTCGATCAGTGCGATGAAATCCCGGGTCGGGATGAAGCCCTGCCCGAGAGCGTCGTACTTGCCGAGGACGTTCGTCTGCTGCATCTCGGCCAGCGTCCGGCCCTCGCGACGCGCCGCGCGGACGAGCTCCACGCAGCCGCGCAGCGCATCGGTGAAGGTCCGGAGCTCCGCCTTGGTCGAAAGCGTGCCGTGGCCCGGAATCACCTTCACGTCGTCCGGAAGCGCCCCGAGCACCGCATCGAGGTTCTCGATCAGGCCGAGCAGGCTCCCCCCGCTCGCCACGTCGACGAAGGGGAAGCCCAGCGTGATGAAGGTGTCCCCCATGTGAACGACCTTCGACTGCGGGAAGAAGACGACGACGTCGCCATCGGTGTGGCCGTTGGGGTAGTGAAGCGCGCGCACCTCCTCTCCGTTCAGATGCACGCTCAGGCTCTGATCGAAAGTGATCACCGGGAGCGCCTCCGGCGCCGCGGGCTGGATGGCGTGGCCGGCCACCAGCTTCGGGTCTCCGTCTCGCATCCTCCGGCGTGCGTTCTCGTGCGCGATGATCGTGGCCTCGGCCGCGAAGGGCGCGTTCCCACCGCTGTGATCGAAGTGCCAGTGCGTATTGAGCACGAAGCGCACCGGCTCGGGCGTGATGCCCCGGATCGCCTCGCGGATCCGCGGCACGAGCGGCGCGAACTGGTCGTCGACCACGACCACCCCGTCCGCCCCGATCGAGAGTCCGATGTTTCCTCCGAGGCCGGTCAGCAGGTAGACGCTCCCGGCGACCTTCTCGACCCGGATCTCGACCTTCTCGAAGTCCGGCGGCTTTGCGGCTGCCGGAATGCAGAGGAGAAGGGCCAGCAGCGGGGCGCTCGCGCTCCGGGCCCTCATTCGATCGTCGCGATCAGGGTCCCGACCGGATAGGTCTCGCCCTCGTTGCCGACCCAGCGCAGGATCCCCGCCTCGGGGGCTTCGATTTCCATTTCGGCCTTCTCCGTTTCGAGCAGGTAGATCGACTGGCCCGCCTCCACGCGAATGCCATCGGGGCAGAGCCACTTCGCAAGCGTGCCCTCGACGATCGCATCCCCGGGCTTCGGAATCCGGATCTCGATCACGCAGTCGCCCGGCGCAGCGCCGCGGCGATCGCCGCCGCACTCACCGAGTGCAGTGCCTCCAGGGTCGAAGCGTGTGGAACCGGCGTGAAGGTCCCCCCCACGCGCCCGACCGGCGCCGCGAGCTGCCCGTGGAGCTCCGCCGAGACGGCCGCCGCGATCTCGGCGCCGGGACCGCAGAAGCGCGTGGCGTCGTGCGCGATCACGAGACGCCGGGTCTTCGCCACCGAGGCGAGCACGCTCTCGAGATCGAGCGGGACGAGCGTGCGCAGGTCGATCACCTCGACGTCCACCCCTTCGCGGGACAGGTCCTCTGCGGCCGCGAGCGCGTGCCGGAGCGCCGCGCCCCAGCTCACGAGGCTCAGATCCCTGCCCGCGCGCTTCACGTCCGCCACACCGATCGGCACGCGGTATTCGGCCTTCGGCACCGGCGCCACGAAGGAGGGGTCGAAGAAGAGCGCCATGCTCTCGATGAAGACCACCGGATCGTCGTCCTCGATCGCGCTGCGGATCAGCCCCTTGGCGTCGACCGGATTGCTCGCCGAGACGACCTTGAGCCCGGGAACGTGCATCAGCCACGCCTCGAGGGACTGCGAGTGCTGCGGGCCGGAGCGATGGCCCTCGGTGGTGCGCAGCACCAGCGGAACGCCCGAGCGTCCGCTCGAGAGGTAGCGGAGCTTCGCCGCGTGATTCGCGAGCTGATCGAGGCAGACTCCGAGGAAGTCGAAGAACATCAGCTCCGCGACCGGACGCAGTCCTTCGAGCGCCGCGCCGATGGCGGCGCCGAGGATCGCGGTTTCGGCGATCGGCGTAGCACGCACGCGCTCGCGGCCGTACTTCGTCGAGAGGCCCCGCGTCACCGTGAACATTCCCCCGACCGGGTCGTGGATGTCCTCGCCGAGCAGCACCACGCGTCCGTCGCGCGCCATCGCCTGATCGAGCCCCTCGCGGATCGCACCGGCCAGGTTCTGCTCCTCGCAGGGCCCGTCGGGAAGCGGCTCGCGGCGTTGGCCCGCCGCGAGCGAGCCGTCGTCGCTGCGCCCGGCGTAGACGCCGACATAGAGCTCCGACGCCGGAGGCCCTTCGCAGCTGCGCGCCCAGTCGACCGCCTCGGAGACCGCCGCCGCGGCCTCGGCGTCGATCCGGGCGAGCTCGTCCGCCCCGAACCTGCCCTCGGCCAGCCAGGCGCGGAAGCGCCCGAGCGGCTCGTTCGCGCGCGCCTGCGCCAGGCGCTCCCGATCGACGTAGCCCATGCCGTCGCCGAAATAGTGACCCTGGAGCCGGTGCGCGACCGCCTCGAGGAAGGTCGGTCCACCTCCCGAGCGGGCGCGCGCCACCGCGTCGGCGGCGGCCGCATGGACGGCCAGCGGATCGGTACCATCCACGGTCAGCCCCGGCATGCCGTAGCCCGCCGCCCGATCCGAGAAGCTCTTCGAGCGCGTGTACATCTCGACCGGCGTGCCCTCTCCGTAGAGGTTGTTCTGGCACAGGAAGACGACCGGGAGCTCCCAGGTCGCCGCGAGGTTCATCGCCTCGTGGATCGCGCCGATGCTCGTCGCACCGTCGCCGAAGGAGACCACGGTGACCGCCCCGTCGCCCCGGAGCTTTGCGGCCAGCGCGACGCCGTTCGCGATCGGCGCGCCCGCCCCGACGATCCCGGTGCTCGCCACGAGCCCGGCGTCCGGCCAGTGGATCCCCATCGCGCCGCCCTTGCCGCGCGACATGCCGCCGCTCCTGCCGAGCAGCTCTGCGGCGAGCTCGCGCAGAGGAAGCCCCTTCGCGATCGCGTCGCCGACGCAGCGGTACGTGGTCAGCATCCGATCGCTGCGCTCGAGGGCCGCGCAGACGCCGGCCGCGATCGCTTCCTGCCCCTCCACCGGCCAATAGCTGAACGCGAACTCTCCCGCAGCGAGGCCCTTGCGGATGCGCGCGTCGAACGCGCGAATCGTCGCCATGCTGCGGTAGAGCTCGCGAAGTTCGTCGGACCCCAGCATCGCCGCCACGGGCGCTCCTCCTGATCTGCCCGCCGAGAGCAGCGAGCAGGCGCGTCGCCGGCTACTGCTGGCGCCACTTCCCGTCGGCGTCGCGGACCCACTCGCCGGGCGACGCTCGCGCGATCAGCTTCTGGCCCGCCAGCACGGCGACCGCGGTGGGGCTCGTACCCGTCTTCCCGGCAATCTCGCCGTAGCGCTCGGCGCGCTCGGTGTTGATCCGATCGGCGAGCGCGCGAGCGCTCTCCGGTGCAGCCGGCCGCACGCCCAGGTAGCCGTCCGCCTGCTCGCCGACGTGGCCCGCAAGCTTCGCGTCGTCGAGCGGAGACGCGAACGCCGGAGTCGCCACGAGCAGGGCCAGCGCGGCGATCGCGATCCGAAGCAGGCTGCTCATCGCTCCCTCCACGCTGCTCTCAGAAGAGATCGCTCTCTTCCTTGAAGAGCTCGTCGAGCTCCCGGTCGACCTTCACGCGTACCTCGTGCTCGATCTTCACGTTGAGGTTGATCGTGATCGGCTCCTTGGGAGCCTCGATCTGGACCTTCGGCTGGCAGGCGATCCACAGCAGCGCCGCGCAAGCCCCCACGATCGGCCTCGCGAGCGCCAAGGGGTGAAACGATGCGCGCAGCACGGCCGGGAGCCTACCGGGGGCGCTCGGCAGAGTCCAGCCTGAGGGACTTCGCTCGCCTGCGGCTCGCTGCGCGCTGCGCTTGCGTTCAGCTACTCGCGATTGCGCTCGCCTGCGGCTCGCTGCGCGCTGCGCTTGCGTTCAGCTACTCGCGATTGCGCTGTGAGATTGCCTCGAGGCGCTTGTGGATCTCCGTCGGAATGCGGTAGGCGGCCGTTCCCTTCCGGAGCAGATCGCCCAGCTGGCCCTCGAGGTTCAGATTGAACGCATAGGGCTGACCGTCGCGATGCTCCGGATTCGCTCCCGCGAGCGAGATCCCGAGCGTGACCTCCCCCTGCGGATTCCCGTTCACGCGAAACGCGAGTCGCTCGTAGCGGAAGTCGTGCAACGCCAGCCGGAAGTCATCGAGCGCGGCGCCGGCGCCGCCGAGCGCCGCCCCGGCGCGATCGCGGGGCCGGTACTGGATCACGCCCCCTTCGTCGGACGCGCGGATCTCGGCGTCCACGATGCGAAGGCCCTCCGCGCTGAGTGCGAGCGGCAGCCGGCCTTCCAGACGACCGCTGCCGCTGAGTCCCTCGAGGTTCACGAGCGCGAGGAGCTCGGCGAGCTCCACGCCGACCACCGTCCACACGAGTTCCTGCTTCGGCGCAAAGGGATCGAAGCGGCCCGAGCTGCGCAGCGTGCCGCCGGCGAAGTGCCACTCCGCCTCTTCGACCTCGAGCACCCCGCCGCGCTGCAGCGCCCAGCGCACGAGCCCGTTCGTGAGCTCGAGGCCGAAATCCACCCGGGCCATCGAGACGAGCTGCCCGCGCGGCGTACTCGGAGGCCACGGGCCTTCGAAGTGGATCGCGGCGTTCACGCGCTCGATGCGCGCCCCGCGCGTCTCGAGCGTGAGGTCGCGCAGCGCCAGATCCGCGGAGCTCATCACGCCGCGCGCTCCCCAGCTGAGCTGGCCGCCCGCCTCGATCGCGCCGGCGATCGGGCGCCCGAACGCCTCCAGGCCGGGAAGCAGATCGCGCAGCCGGGGCCCCTCTTCGCTGAAGCGCAGCGGCTCGACCCGCACGCTCACGCGGCCTGCGCCCGCCGCCAGATCGTGGACCCCGTCGAAGCGGGCCGTCGCTCCGGAGGCATCGCTGCGCAGCGTGCCGTCGATTTCGAGCTTCTGGTCGCCCGGCACCAGCTTCGCGTCGAGCGCGAGCGGAAGGAAGCGCGCTGGCTCGCGCCGATCGCGCAGCCGGCGCACGCCGAGGCCACCGGCGGGCAGCTGGGTCTGCGGATCGATGCGCAGCTCGAAGCCAACACCCTCGGCCACGACGCCGAGCGACAGCAAGGTGAGCTCCCCCTCCGATCCGCTGATCTCGAGCGCCGAAACCCGAGGGCCCCCTCGCAGTGCGAGGCGCGGCGTCGTGCCGGTGATCGGCTGCGGGCCGGACGCGGTGGCCAGCGTCAGCGAGAACGCTGCGGGCTCGAGCAGCGCCTCGAAAGCATCGGCGCCAAAGGTCAGATTGCCGACCAGCGCGAAGGGTGCCGCAGCCACACCGACGGGTGTATCGAAGCTGGCGAGCGGACCGGTCGAGCCAGAGAAGCGGCCGCGCCCGGCCTCGTCGAGCTCGAGGGAGAGCGTCGCCTCGAAGAGTCCGTGAGGCGTATCGAGCTCGAGCACGGCGCGATCGATCTCGAGCCTGCCGACCGGAAGCACGGGCAGGCCGGGGGCGCCGGCGCCGCTCCCGCGCGCACCCGAGCGCAGCGCGTCGAGCCCACCCAGGTGCAGACCCGTGGCGTCGATCCGGCCGACGAGCCGCAGGTCCCCGATCCGCGCGGCGTCGAGCCGCGACGCCGCGAGCCCCGCCCAGGAGAACTGGAGCTCGAGCGCGTCGAGCGCGAGGTCGCCTTTTCCGATCCGCAGCTCGCGCAGCACGAGCTCGTGCAGCCCGACCCGCGTGACCTCGAGCGACGCATCGCTGAGTCCACGTCGGGCGAGCTGCCAGAGCAGGAAGCGCTCGACGAGCCCGTGGCGGTGCTGCACGGCCAGCGCCACTGCGGCGATCACCCCGATCAGCAGCGCGAGCGCGAAGGGAAGCCTCGCTGCGCTCCGCATCGCCATGCGGGCTCAGTCGTAGGAGGCGGGCGCGAGCCGCAGGCCGTCGGCCAGGGCCTTGTCGTGCTCGATCCAGAGCGTGGCCCCGGTCTCCTCGACGATCGCCTCGACCCGCTCCATCGATGCGAGGGTCTGCTCCGGGTCCGAGTTGAAGCTCGGCACGCGGCGCAGCTCGCGGCTCGCGCGGAAGTGGTACAGATCGCCCGCCAGCACGATGGGGCCCAGGTTGTCGAGGTCGATCCACAGCACCTGGTGCCCGGGCGTGTGCCCCGGTGCCGAGAGGATCCTCACGCGCCCGTCGCCGAAGACGTCGGCGTCTCCCTCGAGCAGCTCGCGCGGCGCATCGGCCAGCTTCGAGTACAAGCTCGGGTCGAAGAACTCGCTTTCCTGCGCGTGCAGGAAGGCGGCTTCGTACTCCGGTCGCTGGATCCAGAGCGTCGCGTGCGCGAACAGATTCGCCGCCCCCACGTGGTCGAAGTGCATATGGGAGAACGCCACGCGATCGATGTCCCCGGGCGTGAGACCCATCTCGGCCAGCTGATCCGGAAGGCCCCGCGCGTAGCTCATCCGGGCTCCGGGCTGGAGCTCCAGCTCTCCCCGCCCGACGTTCTGAAGCGGTAGCCCCGCATCCCAGAGCAGGCGCCCGCCCGCGTGCTCGACCAGGTAGCAGGGAACGAAGAGCTCGCGGACGGAGGTCTCGTCGTTGGTGAGGCCGAAGAGCGCCACATCGTCGATCTCGATACGGCCGCAATCGAACACCGTGAGCTTCGGTCCGGCCGTCTGCGCGGCGCAGCCCGCCAGCGCAGCGAGCAGGCCGAAGACGAGCGTCGCGAAGCCGCCTCTCCTCACGGGCTCAGCCGATGCCGGGGTCGTCGACGGCCATCAGCCAGGTTCCGTCGCCCTGGCGGCGCAGCACCACGCTCGAGGAGCCGCTGCTCTCCGCCGGCTCTCCATCCGCCCCGGGCATCACCACCGTCCAGGTCGTACGCTCGAGCGCCACGTCGCCCGCGACCGCGAGACCCGCGAGCTCGAGCCGAAGCCGCGGCTTCGTCGCGAGCCAGCCCGCGAGCGCCGAGCGGATCGCCTTGCGCCCGACCACGTTCTGGCCGGGCCCGGCGACGTACACGGCCTCCGGCTCGTACATCCCCGCGAGCGCGTCGATATCGCCCGCGTTCACCGCCTTCGCGAAGAGAGCATGGTTCTGCTCGGGATCGCGCGTGCCCATCTCGGTCCCTCCCCGGTGGACTGAGGGGACTCTAGCCCGCCCGCAGGGAGTCCGGGGCGGGCCCGCGACAGCTCGTGCAGCCGCACGCGATCGCTCCGCTGGCACTGCTCAACTTCGCGGCCCACCCGGCCGAAGGAGTGGGAGCAGGCCGCCTCGCCGCCTTCCGGCAGAGCGGCCCGGGAGGAGACGCGATGGCCACTCGACCGCTCGCCTTCGGGGTGCGCTTCCGCGCCAAGGACCGGACACTCCGGGTCCACGGAAGCTACGGCGCGGAGCGCGGCTTCGTCGTCGAGGACGCGCGCACCGGTCGCCCGCTGTGCCGGCGCAAGCACCCCTCGCTCGCTGGCGCGCTGCGCGACTTCGCCGCCGCCTGGCGCGCGCGGCTCCACTAGTCGGGACAGGCTCGGATCGTCAGCGCTTGCTCCCGGAGCGTCGGGTCGGCCGGATCTAGTCGTCCGGAGCCATCTCCTTCAGGAACTTGAAGAGATCGCTGTCCGTCGAGAGCACGAGGGTCGTGCTCTCGCCAATGATGGACTTGTAGGACTGCATGGTTCGCGTGAACTCATAGAACGCCACGGCCTCGGGGCTCTGGTTGTAGGCCCTCGCGTAGATCTCGGTGGCCTTCGCGTCCGCCACGCCGCGGATCTCCTCGACCTCCCGGTAGGCTTCGGACTGGATCTTGTTCAGATCGCGCACACGATTGCCGCGGATCCTGGCCGCCTCGCCGTTGCCTTCCGACAGGAAGCGTTCTGCGATCTGCCGCCGTTCGCTGATCATTCGATCGTAGATCTTCGGACGCACGCTCTCATTGTAGTTGATCCGCTTGAACCGGATATCGAGCAGTTCGATGCCGAACACCCGGACCTTCTCGGAGGCCGCGGCAAAGATCTCCTGCTCGACCAGCTTGCGTCCCTTCTGGATCGGAACCAGCAATCCCATGTCCAGCTCGCGTTCCGCCTCGGTCAGGAGGGCGTCGCGCAGCGGCACGCGATCCCTGGTGGTGCGGATGATCTCGATCAGCTCGTGCTTGGCAACGGCGTTACGGGTTTCGCTGCCCAGAATATCGTCCAGCCGGGACTGCGCGCTGCGTTCATCGCGCAAGCGCAGGAAGTACTGGAGCGGATCCGTGATCCGCCAGCGGGCGAAGAGGTCGACCGAGATGTAGAGCTTGTCCTTGGTCGGCATGTCCGATGGACTGCCG
>CAYPSI010000059.1:0-39197 GCA_964413375.1 uncultured Spirochaetales bacterium
ACCAACTGCTCCTTCGCGAAGCTCGCGGGCGCGAGCCTGCGCGGCGCGAAACTCGAGCAGGCTTCGCTCCACGGTGCCGTGCTCGCGGGCGCCGACCTGCGCGAGGCGGACCTGCGCCACGCCGACCTCCAGGTCGCGAACCTCTCGAAGGCCGACCTGCGCGGCGCCAACTGCGAGCAGGCGCATCTCTTTGCCATCGATGGACGCGGCGCGCAGCTCCAGGGAGCGAACCTGCGCGGCGTGAGCTTCGTGGATGCGAAGCTCGAGGGTGCGAACTTCGAGGGGGCCGATCTCGACGGAGCGAACCTGAGTTCGGCCGACCTCGGCGGCGCGATCTGGGTCGACGGCCGCATCTGCGCGCCGGCGTCGGTCGGGGAGTGCCGCTAGCGCGGGCCCGGCTCAGGCGCTGCGCAGGCCGAGGAGCTTCGCGAGGCCGATCGCGGCGCAGGGGAGGGCGACGCAGCGAGCCGCAGGCGAGCGGAGTCGATGAGACTAGCAGCGGCGGCGGAAGACGAGCTTGGTCGGGGGACCCTCCAGGAAGCGCTCGACTCCGCCGGCGTCGAGCGCCCGCTGGTAGACGCCGAGGGCACCGTCGATCGCTTCGAGGGTCCGATCCACCTCCGCGTCGCGATGCGAGTAGCTGATCACGAGCGAGGGGGCGAGGATTCCGCGCGCGATCAGCTCCTGGAGGAAGAGCGCCCGGAAGGCCTGGCAGGGCGCTCCGGAGGGGCCGAAGGTCGAGAAGGTGAGGTTGCAGGGTCTTCCGCCGACTCGGACGCGGTCGGCCACGCCATGCGCGCGGGTGAGCGCCTCGAAGCCGGCCGCGAGTCGCGCTCCCAGCCGGTGCAGGTGCTCGACGACCGGTTCGCTCCGATACACGCGCATCGCCGCGATCGCCGCCGCGAGCGCGTGGGTCTCTCCCCCGTGCGTCGTGCTGAGCAGGAAGACGCGATCGCGCCGGTGACGGATCCCGCCGAGCTCCATCAGCTCTCGCCGCCCGGCGAGGGCCGAGACCGCAAAGCCGTTCGCGAGCGCCTTTCCGAAGGTGGAGAGGTCCGGCGTGATCCCGTAATGGCGCTGCGCCCCGCCGAGGTGCCAGCGGAAGCCGGTGATGCACTCGTCCAGGATGAAGACGGCGCCGTGCTCGCGGCACAGGCGCTGGACTCCCTGCAGGAAGCCCGCCCGCGGGTCGTCCCCGCGCGAGGCCTCGAGGATCAGGCAGGCGATGCGCCCCGGGTGCTCCGCGAAGAGACGTTCGATGCTCGCGAGGTCGTCGTAGCGGAACTGGAGCGTCAGATCGCGGAGCGCCTTCGGGATGCCGGCGTTCATCGGCGTCGTTCCGATGAACCAGTCGCCGGTCGAGAAGAAGGGATGGTCGGCGCACATCGCCACCCAATCGCGGCCGGTGTGTGCGCGTGCCAGGCGGATCGCCGCGTCATTGGCCGTGGAGCCGTCCTTGGTGAACTTCACCATCTCGGCGCCGGTCACGATTCCGAGGAACTCCTCGGCCGCCTCGACCTCGATCTGGGCCGGGCGGGTGAAGTTCGTGCCGAGCCGGAGCTGGCGCTGGACGGCCTCGATGACGGGGGGGTAGGCGTGTCCGAGAAGGACCGAGCGCAGCCCCATTCCGTACTCGATGAACTCGTTGCCGTCGGCGTCCCACACGCGGCACCCCTCGCCGCGCTCGATGAAGCCGGGGGAGCGCCGCGGGAACTGGTCGTCCCCCTTCGCGTAGGTATGGGCCCCGCCCGGGATCAACGCGTGGGCGCGTTCGCGCAGCGCGTCGGATCGCTCGAAGGTCCCCACGGCGTTAGCGGCCGAAGCCGGCGCGGTAGCGCCCGATCGTCGCGTCGGGAAATCGCGCCAGGTCGCTGCAGCGCAGGAAGTCGCCGAGCGAGGACCCGGTGCATTCCGCATCGACGTTCTGGGCGCCGCCGCCCGACGCGACGTCTGCCGCATCGACGCTGCGGAAATCGATGCTGTAGCGGGTGCGCCCGGAGAGGTTGGTGACCGAGGAGTGCATCTGCGCGGCCGAGAAGACCACGAGGGAGCCGGTGCCGGAGAGGATCCGAAGCTCGTCGGAGAGGTCGAGCTCCTCCTCGGGCCGGGGCTGTACCCGTGGGTCGACGCCGATCTGTTCTGCGGCGCGGAAGCGGCTGGTCCGGTTCCACTCGTCGTAGTCGTAGAAGCGCGAGCCGTTCTTGACGCTCCGGCGGAAGTAGCGCGGGTGGAAGGCCAGACCGTTGTCGCGCGTGATCGGCGTGATGGGGATCCACCAGTTGATCTGGCACATCGGCGCCGAGTACCAGGTGTCGCGATGCGGATGGAACGCATACGCGATGCCGGTGGTGAGGTAGCCGTGTGAGGTGGACGAGCGCAGGCGCGGTACGTCGAAGTGCGTGGCCTCCGCGTCGAAGCCCTGCTCCCGCAGCAGATCGCAGACGAGCCGCTTGCTCTCGGGGTGGTGGATGAAGGCCGGCTTGAGCTCGGATGCGATCCGCGCGTAGTCGCCCACCGGCAGGTGGTGCTGGGCGGTCTCGGGATCGAGGGGGTGGAAGGCCTCCTCCAGCATCGCGCGGGCAAACGCGCAGAGGGCCCTTGCGGCGCGGCCAGGCGAATGGACGAGCAGGTCTCCCGCGAACAGGGCCTCTCGGCTCTGCTCCTTCGAGAGCTCCGGATCGAAGCGGACGGGGCTCATGGCGTACCCTCGGGCGCGCGGGAGAACCGTCGCCCGCGGGCGCGACTCTCCGCAGGTGAGTGCCGCGCGGCGTCGCCTCGTGTCGCGCTTCCAGCGGCACCGGAGAATTGCGCTGGTCTTCCGCTCGGATGGCGGCGCTCTCGCGCGCTGCTGCGCGGATTCGTGACGTGCGTGGGAACTCCAGGTGCACCGGGTCACCAAGGATGTCGAAAACGTCACTCACGCTTCGGGTAACCGAGTCCGCCTGGGAGGACCCGTGGATCTGCGCTGCCGCCATTGCGGGACAATTCTCGAGCACAGCTTCGTCGACCTGGGGAGCGCTCCGCCTTGCCAGCGCCACCTGGCGCCGGCCGAGCTCGAGGGGCCGGAGCTTTATTACCCGCTCCACGTCCGCGTCTGCCACGTCTGCTTCCTGGTGCAGCTGCCCGAAGTGCTCTCGCCGGCGGAGATCTTCGGCGGAGGCGACTACGCCTACTTCTCCGCGTACTCGGAGAGCTGGGTGGCGCATGCCGCCCGCTACGCGGAGGAGGCCACCGGCCGCCTCCGGCTCGGGGCCGGGAGCCGCGTGATCGAGATCGGCAGCAACGACGGCTACCTCCTCCAGCATTTTGCGGCGCGGGGGATCGGAGTCCTGGGTGTGGAGCCGGCGTCGAACTGCGCGGCGGCGGCACGCGCTCTAGGCGTTCCCTCGATCGTCGCCTTTTTCGGCGAGGCGCTGGCCCGGCGCATCCTGTCGGAACAGGGGCCGCCCGACCTCGTCGTCGCGAACAACGTGCTGGCCCACGTCCCCGATCTGAACGATTTCGTACGAGGGCTCGCCGTGCTGCTCTCCGCCGGCGGCGTTGCGACCCTCGAGTTTCCACACCTGCTTCGCCTCGTCGTGGGAAACCAGTTCGACACGATCTACCACGAGCACTACTCGTACCTCGGCCTTACGACCGTCGACGAGATCTTCCGCCACCACGACCTTGTGATCTTCCACGTCGAAGAGCTCCCGACGCACGGCGGCTCGCTGCGCATCCATGCGAGGCGCAAGGAGCAGGACCGCCCCGAGGTCGGGCCCTCGGTCGCGCGACTGCGCGAAATCGAGCGGATCGCGGGAATGCGCGAGCTCTCCTGGTACCAGGGCTTCGGCGCAAAGGTCGCGGAGACGAAGCGGGCGCTGCTCTCCTTCCTGATCGAGGCACGCCGGGCCGGCCGACGCATCGTGGGCTACGGCGCCCCCGGCAAGGGGAACACGCTGCTCAACGCCTGCGGCATCGGTCGCGACTCTCTCGACTACACGGTCGACCGCAGTCCGCACAAGCAGGGGAACTATCTGCCCGGCTCGCGCATCCCGATCCTGGCTCCGGAGCGGATCTTCGAGACCCGCCCGGACTACCTGTTGATCCTCCCCTGGAACCTGGAGGCGGAGGTCCGGCAGCAGATGGCCGGAATCGGGGCCTGGGGCGGCCGCTTCGTGATTCCGATCCCAGAGCTTCGCGTGATCGACGCCGGAGGTGAGCGATGAAGGTGGTGCTCTTCTGTGGGGGCCAGGGCTTGCGCCTGCGCGACGAGGGGCACAGCACCCCGAAGCCCCTCGCCCGCATCGGGCAGCGTCCGGTGCTCTGGCACCTGATGAGCTACTACGCCGCCTTCGGCCACCGGGACTTCGTGCTCTGCCTCGGACACCGCTCCGAGGAGATCAAGCGCTACTTCCTCGAGTACGAGGAGACCGTATCGAACGATTTCGTGCTCTCGAAGGGCGGGCGCGACGTGACCCTTCTCGGGCGCGACATCGACGAGTGGACGATCACCTTCGTCTATACGGGCCTCCACGCGAGCATCGGAGAGCGTCTGCTGGCGGTGCGCTCCCACCTGAAGGACGAGGAGGTCTTCCTCGCGAACTACGCGGATGGCCTGTCGGATCTGCCCCTCGACGCGTACGTCGCAGACTTCGTCGCGCGCGACCGGGTCGCCGCCTTCGTGAGCGTCGTCCCGAACGCGAGCTTCCACTTCGTCGAGACGGACGCTGGGGGGAACGTCGTGGCATTGCGCGACGTCGCGGCCGCCCGGCTCCGCATCAACGGCGGCTTCTTCGTGTTCCGAAACTCCATCTTCAACCACTTGCGTTCCGGGGAGGATCTGGTCGACGGTGCCTTTCCGCGTCTGATGCAGCAGAAGCAGCTCGTCGCATACCGTTACGACGGTTTCTGGCACTGTCTCGACACCTTCAAGGACCTGCACGATCTCGAGAACCTCGAGGCCGGCGGGGAGGCCCCCTGGCGCCTTCTCCAGCGCGGAAGGAGTGCCGCCTGATGCGGGAGCTGGGCCTGGGCCTGCGTGCTGCGGATCGCGCACTCGTGCTCTGTGTTGGAGCACACTGCGACGACATCGAGATCGGCTGTGGCGGTACGCTGCTGCGGCTGCTCGAGCGCGCGCCGGGCGCGGAGATCCACTGGGTCGTGCTGAGCGGCGACGAGTCGCGCCTGTGCGAGACGCGGGAGAGCGCTCGCCGCTTCCTGGGCGGATCCGGACCCGATCGCGTGCACGGCTTCGGCTTCCGCGACGGCTTCCTTCCCTGGGAGGGAGTGCGCGTCAAGGAATGCTTCGAGGCTCTGAAACGCGAGTTCGATCCCGACCTGATCTTCACCCACGCGCTCGGCGACAGACACCAGGACCACCGCGTCGCGGCGGAGCTCACCTGGAATACCTGGCGCGACCATACCATCTTCGAATACGAGATTCCGAAGTACGAAGGCGACCTCGGCCAGCCGAACGCCTTCGTCGAGATCCACCCGGAGATCGCAGAGCGCAAGATCAAGACGCTGCTCGAGGTCTACTCCTCGCAGACCTCGCGGCCGTGGTTCGACGCCGAGACGCTGCGCGGCCTGATGCGCCTCCGGGGCGTCGAGAATCGCGCGACCTTCGCCGAGGCCTTTCACGCGCGCAAGCTTCGGATCGGGATCTGAGCGTGCGCTTCATCGAGACCGAGCTTCCGGGAGCCTTCCTGATCGAGGTCGAGCCGCAGTGCGACGACCGCGGGCTCTTCGCGCGGACCTTCTGTGCGGACGAGTTCGCGGCACACGGGCTCGCGAGCTCCTTCGTGCAATGCAGCAGCTCGTACAACGAAGCCGCCGGGACCCTGCGTGGCATGCACTGGCAGGATCCGCCGCATGCCGAGGTCAAGCTGGTTCGCTGTACCGCCGGGGCCATCTTCGACGCGATCGTCGATCTTCGACCCGGCTCGCCCACGCGCGGGCGTTGGTTCTCCGCGGAGCTCGCCGCGGAGACGCGACGGATGCTCTACGTGCCGGAGGGTTTCGCTCATGGCTTCCAGGCCCTGCGAGAAGGGAGCGAGGTCTTCTACCAGATGAGCCGCCCCCTGGCTCCGCTTGCGTCCCGCGGCTTCCGCTTCGACGACCCTGCCGTCGGAATCCGCTGGCCCCTGCCGCCGGGAGCGATCAGCCCCCGGGACCGCGAGCTCCCGAGGCTGCGCGAGGAGGATCTCGATGGCTGAAGCAGCCTTGCGGCATGTCTCGCTCGCCGAGTCCTTGATGGATCTCGTGCGCGAGCTGCATCCGATCTGCCGCAGCCTCACCGGCGACGGCGTGCGACAGACGCTCGAGATTCTCCAGCGCTGGGCTCCCCTCGAGGTTCACGAAGTTCCCTCGGGCACCCGCGTCTTCGACTGGACGATTCCGGATGAATGGAACATCCGGGACGCCTGGATCGGCGACCTTTCGGGCCGCCGCGTGGTCGACTTCCGGCGCTCGAACCTGCACGTGGTGGGCTACAGCCAGCCCGTGCGGCGGCTGATCTCGCGCCGGGAGCTGCTGGCGCACATCCACAGCCTGCCCGACCACCCCGACTGGATCCCGTACCGGACCTCCTACTACGAGCGCAGCTGGGGTTTCTGCGCCACCCAGCGGCAGGTCGATTCGCTCGTCGAGCCGGAATACGAGGTCTGCATCGATGCGCGGCTCGAGCCGGGCTCGCTCTCCTACGGGGAGCTCTTCCTGCCCGGGACGAGCGACGAGGAGATCCTGGTCTCTACGCACATCTGCCACCCCTCGCTGTGCAACGACAATCTGTCCGGGATCGCCGTTGCGGCGCTGCTCGCCGCCGAGCTCCAGGGGCGGCCGAGGCGCCGCGGGCTGCGCTTCCTGTGGATCCCCGGGACGATCGGCTCTCTCACCTGGCTCGCGCGCAACGCGGGTCGGTTGAGCCGGATTCGCGGGGGCCTCACGCTCACCTGCCTCGGGGACGCGTCTCCCTTCACCTACAAGCGCAGCTTCTCCGGCGCCGCCGAGGTCGACCGCGTCGCCGCCTACGCGCTTCGCCAATCGGGGCAGTGGCACCAGATGGTCGACTTCGCACCCTGGGGCTACGACGAGCGCCAGTACGAGTCCCCCGGTTTCCGGCTCGGCGTGGGGGCACTCTCGCGCGCGACCCACGGCGAGTTCCCCGAGTATCACACTTCCGCTGACGATCTCGCGTTCGTGTCCGGCGATCGCCTTGCGGAATCGCTCGGCGTCGTGAGGCAGATCCTGCAGCTGCTCGACCGGAACGCGAAGTACCTGAATCTGCTTCCCCACGGCGAGCCACAGCTGGGCCGTCGCGGCATCTACCGGTCGATCGGGGGCGAAGGCGATCCGAAGCCGGTCGAGCTCGCGCTGCTGTGGCTCCTCTCGCTCTCGGACGGAGATCACGACCTGATCGACGTCGCCGAGCGGGCAGATCTCGACTTCGACGCCGTCGCGCAGGCGGCGGAGATCCTCGAAGGGCAGGGCCTGCTCGAGGAGCTGCCTCGCGAGAAGGGAGCGCGGCGATGAAGGTGCTCGTCACGGGGCACGACGGCTACATCGGAGCCGTGATGGTCCCGATGCTCGAGAGCGCGGGCCACGAGGTGGTCGGCCTCGACAGCTACCTCTATGAAGGCTGCGAGCTCGGCCCCTGCCGCGGCCCTTCGACCGTGTTGCGTCGCGACCTCCGCGACGTCGACGCCGCGCAGTTGCGGGGCTTCGATGCCGTGATCCATCTCGCCGCGATCTCGAACGATCCGCTCGGCAACCTGAACGCCGACTGCACCTTCGCGATCAACCACCGTGGATCGCTCCGACTCGCCCGCTGCGCGCGGGAAGCCGGCGTGCGTCGCTTCCTCTACGCCTCCTCGTGCAGCGTGTATGGGGCCGCGAGCCCCGATGCCGTGCTCGACGAGACGGCGGAGTTCAGTCCGATCACACCCTACGCGGAGTCGAAGGTGCGGGTCGAGGCGGATCTCGCGGCGCTCGCGACCGACCGCTTCAGCCCCAGCTACCTGCGCAACGCGACCGTGTACGGCTCCTCGCCGAAGCTGCGCGGCGATCTCGTCGTGAACAACCTCGTGGGCTGGGCGCTCACGGTGGGAAGGGTCGAGCTCAAGAGCGATGGCACCCCCTGGCGACCGCTCGTGCATGTCGAGGACGTGTGCCGTGTCTTCCTCGGCGTGCTTTCGGCGCCTCGCGAGCTCGTCCACGACGAGGCCTTCAACGTAGGGCGCGTCGGCGAGAACCACCGCATCCGCGACGTCGCGGAGCGGGTGCGCGCCGCGATCCCCGAGAGCCGGATCACCTTTGCCGCGGGTGCCGGACCGGACCTGCGCTGCTATCGCGTCGACTTTGGAAAGCTCGCCCGCGTGCTCCCGGACTGCGTGCCGTCCCGGACCCTGGAGGACGGAATCGCGGAGCTCGTCGCGGCCTACCGGATGGGGGGGCTGCGCCGGGAAGACCTCGAGGGCGACCGCTTCGTGCGGGTCGAGCGGATCCTGCGCCTGCTGCGCGAGGGACGGCTGCGGCCCGACCTCCGCTGGCAGGGAGAGCCCGAGGAGGCCCGCGGCGATCTCGGGCACGCGGTGTTCCCGTCATGAGTCGCGCGGCTCGCTTCGAGCCCCTCGTCGCAGTCGTGACGCCGGTTCACGACGGCGCTGCGCACCTGCGTCGCTGCATCGAGAGCGTGCTCCGGCAGGAGTACGACAACTGGATCCACATCATCGTCGACAACGCGAGCCGGGATGAAACCCGCGCGATCGCGGAGGAGCTGGCCGATCGGGACGACCGCATCGCGCTCTGCCCCCAGCCCGACTTCGTCGGAATGATGGAGAACTTCAACCGCGCTCTGGCCCTCGTCCCGGAGCAAGCCGTCTATGTGAAGCAGCTCCACGCCGACGACGCGCTCTTTCCGGAGTGCCTGCGCCGGATGGTCGAAGCTGCGGAGAGCCACCCGCACGCCGCCATCGTGACGAGCCGTCGCTACAGCGGTGGGGTGCTGCGTCCGGACGGGGGTCCGAGCGAGCTCGCGGTCGTGCCCGGTCTGGAGGTGGCCCGCGCCGCGCTGCTCGGGGGCGTCAACTACCTGGGTACGCCCTCGCTTCCGCTGCTGCGACGGGAGCAGATGGTGGGCTGGCCGCTGCTCTTCGATGCTGCCTCCTTCCCGCCCGCTCACCCGGCAGGTCCTCCCTTCTGTCATGCCGACAAGGAGGCGTATCTTCCGACGCTCGAGAAGGCGAACCTCGTCTTCATCCCACGCGCGCTGATCGATCAGCGCCGCGACACCCATTCCGCCACCGGCTTCGCGCAGCGCGTCGCCGGGTGGCATCCGTCGCGACTCGAGCTGCTGCTGCGCCACGGCGCGCGTTTCCTCGGGCCGGGGGAGCTCCGCAGCGGCGTGCGTCGCGCGCTGCTGCGCTACACCCGTTCCCTCGCTTGGCGCTTCTCGCGGCACGCGGCGCTGCGCGACTCGGAGTTCGTGCGCTACCAGACGCTCGCGATCGCTCACTGCTGCCGGCGCCTGGAGGAGGCGGGCTACCCCGCGGAGGCGCTGGCCCTCGGCCCCTTCGCGGCCATCCTGCGCAGCGCGGCCGAGAGCCGGCGCATTTGAGCGCCGGGCGGGTCGTCGCGGACGCCCCTGTCTTGCAGGGCGATGGCGCGCGCCGCGAAGGGGTGCGCCGACATCTGCGCGGCTCGTCGTTGCTGCTCGTCGGGAGGCTCGCCTCGCTGGCGATCAATCTCGGCGTGCAGGTGCTGACCGTCCGCTACCTCGCCCGCGCGGACTACGGCATGTTCGCCTGGGCCCTCGTCGCGATCGCAGGGGCGACGCAGCTCGTGCTGCTGGGACTCGACACGACGGTGTCGCGCTTCGTCGCGATCTACCACGAGCGAGGAGACCAGCCGCGCGTCTCCGGTGCGATCGCGCTGACCCTCGGCGGCATCGGGGTCGCGAGCGTGCTGATCGTCGGATCCGCGTTCGCGGGACGGTCTGCGCTGCCGGGCCTTCTCGGCGCCGAGCCGGACGCCGTGAGCCTCCTGCTGGTGATGATCGTGATGGCGCCCCTCCAGGCGCTCGACAGCATCCTGCACGCGCTCTACGGCGTCTTTGGGCGCGCGCGCTCGATCATGGTGCGGCGTTACCTCGTGGGTCCGGGGCTCAAGCTGGCCTCGGTGCTCGCGGTGATGGCCTGGGGCGGTGGCATCATCGAGCTGGCCCTCGCCTACGCCGCCTCGCTGGCGGCCGGAGTCGCGATCTACGGCCTCCTGCTGCTCCAGATCCTGCGTCGCGATGCGGATCTATCCGCCCCGTTGCCGCGTCGCCGCATTCTCCCGGCCCGGGAGATGTTCGGCTTTGCCGCCTCTCTGCTCACCGCCGAGCTCGTCTTCCTCTTCTACGGCTCGTTCATCACGCTGATCCTCCAGTATTTTCACGGCGCGAGCGAGGTGGCCGGCTTCCAGGCCGCGCGTCCCTTCGCGAAGCTCAATGACGTGGTGCTCGCAACCTTCGTCCATCTCTTCGTGCCGGCCCTCGCGCGTTTCCATGCCCGGGGCGATCGCGAGGGGATCGAGAATCTCCACGGGCAGACCTGCGTCTGGATCACCCTGCTCTCCTTTCCTCTCTTCGCCGTCACCTTCGGCATGGCCGATTCGCTCGCTGTCTGGCTCCTGGGAAGCTCCTACGCGGACGTCGGAGGCCTGCTCGCGTGGATGTCCTTCGGCTTCTTCGTCCACGCTTCCCTCGGTGCGAACTCCCACGCGCTGCGCGTGCTGGGCTTCATCCGGACGGCGGTGGCGGCCGATCTGCTCGCGGTGGTCGCATCCCTCGCGATCGCCTTCGCGTTGATTCCTGCGCTCGGCCAGGTCGGAGCGGCTGCGACCCTCGCGCTCGTTCTCGGAGTGCGCGGAGGCATCCACCTCGTCGCACTGGCGTGGCGCGCCAAGCTCTTTCCGATGCGGGGCCACGGGGAGCTCTACGCCGTGGTCGGATCTGCGACGCTCCTGCTCTGGCTCGCGCGGCCCTTCACGATGGATTCACTGGTCGCGTCGGCAACCGTCTCGGCGCTCGCGATCGGCGTGGTGTTCCGCTTCGCCCGCCGGCGCCTGGCGCTCCGCGAGACCTTCCCCGAGATCGCACGGCTGCCCTTCGTCGGGCGCCTGCTCGGCTGAAGCGACCGAGAACCAGTTCGGTGAACAGCAGATCGCAATGGCGCCGCGGCGCGGAAGCGAGCGCGACTCGGCCCCCCCGAGGCCCGTTCAGCTGGCCGAGTAACCGCCGTCGATGCACAGCGTCTGGCCGGTGACGAAGCCAGCGGCGGAGCTCGCGAGGAAGAGGAGCGCGGGCGCCAGGTCCTCGGGGGTTCCCCAGCGCCCCATCGGGCACTTCGCGAGCTCGGCCTTCTCGAGATCGGGCATGCCGCGCATCGCCGCGGTCATCCCGGACTCGATCAAACCCGGTGCGATCGCGTTCACGCGGATCCTCTCCGGAATCCAGGCGATCGCGAGGTTCATCGTCATCTGGACGATTCCCGCCTTGGCGGCGCCGTAGCCGGGAACGAAGGTGACGGCGCGGAAGGCCGACATGCTCGCGATGTTGAGCACGCTGGCACCGCCCGCGATCCGGCTCGCGGCGAGCAGCTGCTTGCAGGCGACCGACATCCGGAACGCGCTGACCAGATTCACGATGACCGAGCGCTCGAAGACGTCCGGATCCCACTCACTCGGGTCGAAGGGGTAGTTCTCTCCGGCGTTGTTCACCAGCACGTCGAGGGAGCCGAGCGAGCCCGGTAGGCGTGCGATGCCCGCGGCGTCGCGCATCTCCAGCGAGTGGTACTCGAAAGCGCCGAGGTCGGCGTCGTAGTCGGTTGCCTGCTCGCGTCGTCCAGTGATCGCGACGCTCGCGCCCGCCTGCGCGAAGGCCCGCGCGATCCCCAGCCCGATGCCCCCGGAGCCGCCGGTGACCAGCACGCGCGCACCCGAGTAGTCGAAGCGGATCTCGTTCACGGTCGCCTTCGCGGCTGCCTCAGAGCAGCTCCAGCACGCGCTCCGGGGGTCGGCCGACGAGGGCGCGGGAGCCGCGCACCAGGATCGGCCGCTCGATCAGGATCGGAGAGGCGGCCATTGCGTCGAGGAGCTGCCCCTCGCTCGAGGCCGCCGAGAGCCCCGCCTCGCGGTAGGCGGGCTCGCCGCTCCGGATCCAGTCCGCGGGCGCGAGTCCCAGGAGATTTCGGAGCTCCCCGAGCTCGGCCCGGCTCAACGGCTCGTCGAGGTAGCGGCGCTCGCGCAGGGGGGCGCCGCGCTCGGCGAGAAGTGCGAGCGCAGTACGGCTCTTCGAGCAGCGCGGATTGTGGAGCAGCACGCACCGGGGCTCCGCGTCGAAGAGCGACATCGGGGCGAGCGTAGCCCATTGGGCTACGCTGCCGACGCCTGGGGGGCCTCGGGAGGATCCGCGCTTGCCGGTGCTGACACTTCGCTACGACCTGCGCTGCCCGCCCTTCTCGAAGACATCGCCCGCAGAGCTCTACGCGACGGCGCTCGAACAGTGCGCCTGGGCCGACCGACTGGGCTTCGCCGCGGTGATCCTGTCGGAGCACCACGGTTCGCCCGACGGTTATCTCCCGTCGCCGCTGGTCTTCGGGGCCGCGGTGGCCGCGCGTACCCGAAACCTGCGCATCCAGCTCGCAGCGCTGATCGCCCCGCTCCACGACCCGGTGCGCCTCGCCGAGGACCTCGCGGTCCTCGACGTGGTGAGCGGGGGCCGCGTGATCCCGGTGCTGTCCGGTGGCTACGTCGAGTCCGAGTTCCGCAGCTTTGGACGCAAGCTCTCGGATCGGGCCCGCGTAATGGAGGAGATCGTGCCCTTCCTCGAGCGCGCGTGGTCCGGCGAGCCCTTCGAGCATCAGGGCCGCAGCGTCAGGGTGACCCCGCGCCCGGTACAGCGGCCGCGCCCTCCGATCTTCATGGGCGCCGCGTCCGCGCCGGCGGCTCGCCGCGCGGCTCGCCACGCGGACTACCTGATTCCGCAGCTTCCCGAGTTCTGGGAGATCTTCCGGCAGGAGCGCATCCGGCTCGGGAAGCCCGATCCGGGCGCGCTTCCGCCGACGACGGGGAACTTCGTCTACCTGGCCGAGGACCCCGACGCCGCGTGGGCCCGCATCGCCCCCTATGCGATGCACGAGATGAATGCGTACGGGCGGTGGATGGCCGAGGCCGGTACGGCGGGCCCCTACCGGCCGATCGAGGATGCGGACGCACTGCGCGCGACGGGCACCTATCCCGTCCTCACTCCTCAGCAGCTGATCGATCAGATCCGCTCGCTCGGGCCGACCTGTGCGGTCCTGGTCCACCCGCTGATGGGCGGTATGGATCCCGAGCTCTCGTGGGCATCGCTCGAGCTGCTCGAGAAGAAGGTGCTGCCCGCGATCCAGGGGTAGCGCTTGTGGCTGCCGCGTAGCGCCGAGGCGTGGGCCGGCGGGCTCGTCGCCGCGCGTGCCGTGCGGGGCTTCGCCGACGGCCTCGTGAGCGTGATCCTCCCGGCCTATCTGCTGGCCCTGGGGCACGGTCCCTTCGAGGTCGGTGTGCTGGTGACGGTTGCGCTTCTCGGCTCGGCGGCGCTGACGCTGGGGGTCGGGCTCGCAGGCCACCGGATCTCCGCGCGCGCCGTTCTGCTCGCGGCCTGCGGCCTGATGGCGCTCACGGGAGCGGGCTTCGGGCTGCTCTCCGCGTTCGCTCCGCTGCTCGTCGTGGCCTTCGTCGGGACGCTCAACCCCTCCGCGGGCGACGTCAGCGTCTTCCTGCCGACGGAGCAGGCGCTGCTCGCGGAAGCATCGGCGCCAGAGGACCGCACCGCGCTCTTCGCGCGTTACAACCTCGCGGGCGGGCTCGCAGGCGCCCTCGGGGCGCTGCTGGCGGGCGTGCCCGGATACGCAGCGAGATGGCTCGGATGGGGCGAGACCGGTGCACATCGCGCGGCCTTCGGCATCTACATCATCGCGGCATGCGTGCTGGTGGTGCTCTATCGACCGCTCGCCCGCATCAGAAGCAATCCCATCGCATCCGCGCCGCGGGCGCGGCCGCTCGCGACGTCGCGACGCGTGGTGCTCGGCCTCGCCGCGCTCTTCAGCCTCGACTCCTTCGGGGGGGGCTTCGCGGTGCAGTCGCTGCTCGCGTTGTGGCTCTTCCAGCGCTTCGATCTCTCGCTCGAAGCGGCGGGCGTGGTCTTCTTCGCCGCCAACGCCCTCTCCGCGTTCTCGCAGCTCGCATCACCGTGGCTGGCCGCGCGCATCGGGCTCGTGCGTACGATGGTGTTCACGCACATCCCGGCGAACGTCTTCCTGATCCTCGCGGCCTTCATGCCCGATGCGTCGAGCGCCGTCGCCTGCCTGCTGCTGCGGATGGCGTTCTCCCAGATGGACGTTCCGGCGCGCCAATCGCTGGTGATGGCGCTGGTGCCGCCTGCGGAACGGGCGGCCGCGGCGAGCGTCACCAACGTTCCTCGCAGCCTCGCCACCGCGCTCGCGCCCTCGCTGGCGGGTGCCCTGCTCGGCGCTTCGAGCTTCGGCTGGCCGCTCGTCTGCGGCGGCCTGCTGAAGATCGCCTACGACCTCGCGCTCTTCGCCGGCTTCCGCGGCCGTGAGCCGCGACGCGGTTGACTCTCAGCTCCCGGCGGCCTCGCGCTGGGCGCGAGCGGCGAGCTCGCGCTGGATCTCGCCGTGGCGTCGGCGCGTGAGCGTGTAGCCGCGCGTCAACCCTATGCCTGCGGCGAGAAAGGGAATCGGAGCGAATGCCGTCATCCAGCGGATCGCTTCGCGTGCGGTCTCGGTCTGTTGGTGGCCCTTCTCGTAGCCGAAGAGATCGAGAGCGGCCATCACCAGGAACACGCCGATGGCCCCGCCGAGCTTGCGCAGGAACGCAAACATCCCGTTGTAGAGCCCCTCCCGGCGCTCGCCGGTCGCGAGGTCGTCCTCGTCGATCACCTCGCCGAGCATCGACCAGGGCATCACGTCGACCACTGCGAAGCCGATACCAACGAGGGGGACGTACACGAACATCGCCCAGCGCGGCGAGTCGGGATGGAAGGCCGCGAGGCCGGCGCTGGTGAACATCCACAGCAGCGAGCCTGCGACGAAGACCTGCGTCTTGTCGCGCCCGCGCGCGAGCGCCAGCCATGCGGGCAGGGCCAGCACGACCGCCCCGAGGAAGAGCGCCATCACGAGCGTGAAGTCCTCGCGCCGACCGATCCAGTAAGCGATGAACAGGATCAAGAGCGCGGCCGCGAGGTCCATCGCGATGCGCCCCATGATGTAGATCGCCGTGAGCTGTACGAAGGTCCGGTGCCGGAAGGTCTGGAGCACCGCTTCGCGAAAACCCGTTTCCGAGCGGCGGTCGCGAAACTCCGGACGCTCGAAGGTGACGCGGTGGACGGCGAGCCACGGTAGCGCGACCAGGAAGCCGAAGAGGATGCCGGCCTGCGCGAAGCCCTGCTTGCCGCCGCCGAGGGCTTCGGCGATGGGTGCGAGGGTCACCGCCGCGAAGATCCCGAGTGTCCCGCCGAAGGTCCGATAGACGTTGAGCGAGGTCCGCGCATCGTAGTCGACGGCCATCTCGGGCTGGATCGCGACGTAGGGCACGGTGAGCACCGACATCGCGAGATTCATCAGCGTGTAGACAGCAGCGTAGTAGGCGAAGCGCGTCGCGGCTCCAGCGAAGGGCGCGTCGGCCCACATCGCCGCGAAAAAAAGCCCGTAGGGAAGGGCGCCGATCAGGAACCAGGGCCGGCGGCGGCCGGAGCGCCAGCGGGTGCGGTCCGAGATCCGCCCCATCAACGGGTCGAAGAAGGCGTCGATGGTCCGGCCGATCAGCGGGATCAGCCCTGCCAGCACCGGTCGGATGTCCGCCACCTGCACCAGGAAGTACTGGGCATACACGAGGGACAGCGCAGAGAGCGCCGTATTGAGCGTGAAGTCCCCCGAGGAGTAGACGATCTTTGCAAGGGGGCCGATCTCGAAGTTCGTCGAGTCCGCCCGCCGGCTGCGCGCTTCCCTGTTCGGCGGCTCCATCTAGGCGGAGGGCTCGCGCGCCAAGAACCCCGCGGCGAGCAACGCGCGTACCTTGCGCCCGAGGCGCACCAGACTCTCGTCCGCTCCGACCGCTGCGAGCTCGGAGTCGAGCGACTCCATCGCGAACCAGCGCAATGCGTGCGACTCGTCGCTGGCACTCGCTTCCCCGCCGAGCGCCACGAGCGCGAAGCGCAGGTCGTGGTGCTCGTGGGCCGGCTCTCCCGGGCGGGCGGGGATCGCGTGCACGTCGAGATCGATGGGTTGCGGCGGCCCCGGAGGCCCTCCTTCGCGCAGGAAGGCGAGTGAGGCGAGCCCGGACTCCTCGCGTGCCTCGCGCAGCGCGACGGCCGCTGCGTCGCTCTCTCCGTCCGCGTGGCCACCGAGCTGGAGCCAGCGGTCGAGCTTGCGATGGTGGGTCAGCAGGAAGCGGCGGCCATCGGGAGAGACCACCCAGGCCGACCCCGTCACATGGCCCGGCAGGCAGCTGCGCTCGAAGCAGTCCGGATGCGACTCGACCAGTGACTGGACCCGTGCGACGCACACGCCCTCGTCCGGATGCCGGGCGCCGTAGCGCGCGAGGAGGTCGAGGAGAGGGCGGCGGTGCACCGGGTCCGCTAGGAGGCCGGCTCGTGAGTTGGCTTGCGCCTGGCGCGCAGCCACTCGAACGCGATCGGCATCACGGAGATCGCGACGATCGCGACGATCACGATGTGGAAGTTCCGTTTCACGGTCGGGATCTGCCCGAAGGCGTAGCCGGCGACGAGGAAGGAGAGCACCCACACCACGGCGCCCGTGACGTTCCAGGCGGCGAAATGGCGGTACGACATGCGCCCGATTCCGGCGACGAAGGGTGCGAAAGTCCGGACGATCGGGACGAAACGCGCGAGGAAGATGGTCTTGCCGCCGTGACGCGCGTAGAAGTTCTGGGTCCGGATCAGGTGCTGGCGGTTCAGCAGCCGCGAGTGCTCACTGGTGAATACGGCCGGACCCAGATAGCTCCCGATCGAGTAGTTGACGGCGTCGCCGGTGATCGCGGCCACGATCAGGAGGACCGCGAGCGCGGGGAGATCCAGCGGGGAGCCTTCGAGCGCGCACAGCGCGCCGGCGGCGAAGAGGAGCGAATCCCCCGGCAGGAAGGGAGTCACGACGAGGCCCGTCTCGCAGAAGACGATCAGGAAGAGCACCCCGTAGAGCCACGGGCCGAGCACCCCGGCCCACTCCGCGAGGTGCGCGTCGAGGTGAAGGAAGACGTCCAGTATCTGGGCGAAGGACTCCATCGGATCCTTTCGGGGAGGGCGGTGGAGTCTAACCCGATCGGCGCGGCGGGCTCAAGCAGGCCTCCGCGTCGGCTGCTCCACAGCGCGGGTCCGTGGCCGACCTGATACACTCCGGCTCTCTCCGCGCGCCTGCGGACAGGTGGTCCGGTGATCGATCTTCGCAGCGTGTCCCGCTTCTACCGGCGCGGCGCCGACGAGATCCACGCGCTCGACCAGGTGACCTTGCACATCCCCGCGGCCCGCTTCGTGGCGCTGATGGGCCCTTCGGGCTCCGGCAAGTCGACGCTGCTCAACATCCTGGCCGGCCTCGACCGCCCGAGCGACGGGGAGGTGATCGTCGCCGGCAAGCGCCTGAACGATCTCTCCGAAGACGAGCTCGCGGCCTTCCGGGCCCAGCACGTGGGCTTCGTCTTCCAGTTCTTCAACCTGATTCCCGTGCTCTCCGCCCAGGAGAACGTCGAGCTGCCGCTCCTGCTCACGCGGCTCGCGAGGGAGGAGCGCCGCGAGCGGGCCGCCACCGCGCTCCGCGTAGTGGGTCTCAGCGAGCGCGCCCGACACTCGCCCCGGGAGCTTTCGGGCGGCGAGCAGCAGAGGGTCGCCATTGCTCGCGCCCTCGTGAGCGATCCCGAGATCATCGTGGCCGACGAGCCGACCGGAGATCTCGACGCGAAGAACGCGGAGGGCACCCTCGGGCTGCTGCGCACACTCATGCAGGAGTTCGGGAAGACGGTCGTGATGGTCACCCACGACCCGCGTGCCGAGAGGTTCGTCGACGTCGTCCACCACCTCGACAAAGGTGTGCTGCTCGAGACGCGTGCGGGCGGCGCCGCAAGGGCGGGTCACGCACCATGATCCGCTTCCTCCCGCTCATCGCGCGGAACCTCGGCCGAAACCCTGCGCGTAGCGCTCTCACCGGAGTTGCGATCGCGCTCGCGATCGCGCTCGTCTCCGTGCTGCGCACGATGCCGGCCGGCCTCGACGCGCTGATCTCCTCGATGGCGAGGAACACCCGGATCTCCGTGCACAACGAGGCCGGGATCGTCTACTCCATGCCCTACGCCTACCTCCAGAAGGTGCGAAGCGTGCCGGGCGTCGTGGCCGCCACGACCTGGACCTGGTTCGGCGGCGCCTTCGAGGTGGAGAAGGGCGTCACCTTCCCGAACTTCGCGGTGGACGCGGAGTCGATCGGCCCCGTCTACGAGGATCTCGGCATCGCTCCGGAGGCGATCGAGAGCTTCCGCCGCCAGCGGGACGCGGCCCTCGTCGGGCACATGACTCTCCAGCAGCACGGATGGAAGGTCGGGGACCGGGTCACGCTCAAGAGCACTGTCTTTCCGGTCGACCTCGAGATCCAGATCGTGGGCGAGATTCCGGGCGCGAACGACCCCCGCTTGTGGCTCCAGCGCGAATACCTGGGGCAGGCCCTCGAGGCGAAGGGTTTCCGCTTCGACATGATCAACATGATCTGGGCGCGGGTGGACGAACCCGAACGCGTGAACGAGGTGATGCGCACGATCGACGAGCTCTTCCGCAACAGCGAGGCGGAAACGGCCAGCGAGACGGAGAAGAGCTTCTTTGGAAACCTCTTCGGCAACCTCCAGGGACTGGTCACCGTGATCCTGCTCGTGACGGGGATGGTGACGCTGTGCATCGTCTTCATCGCCGCCAACACCGCGAGCATGTCGATCCGGGAGCGGGTGGGGGAGATCGCGGTGATGAAGGCGCTCGGCTTCCGCTGGAAGACCCTCTTCTGGATGCTGATCCTCGAGGCAGCGCTGCTCTCCACGCTTGCCGGTGCGGCAGGCTCCTCGCTGACCATCGGGCTCGCGCAGCTGCTCAAGAGCGTTGCGGGCTGGAACCCGCAGCTCGGCCCCCTCGCCGGCTTCGTCGTGACCAGCGCGATCCTCGTGCAGGGCCTCTTCCTGTCGCTCTTCATCGGGATCGTCTCGGGGGTCGTGCCCGCCTTCGGCGCCTCGCGGCGCAGCGTGGCGGAGACACTCCGGGAGGTCTTCTAGGCCCTTGGCGCTCCCGCTCTCCTACAGCGTGCGCAGCCTTCTCGCCCGAAGGCTGCGCACGGGTCTCACCGTCGGCGTGATCGCGCTCGTGGTGGTCGCAACGACGCTCCTCCTCGGCCTGATCTCGAGCCTCCAGCGCACGCTGCGAACCACCGGCGACGAGCGGAACCTGATCGTGATGCGAAAGGGCTCGTCCAACGACGGCTCGAGCCAGCTCTCACTTGCGGCCTTCCAGGACATCCGTTTTCTCGAGGGCGTCGCACGCGACGCGACGGGCGACCCGGTAGTGTCGCCGGAGCTCGTCGTCCAGCCCTTCTTCCTGCGCAAGGACGGCGGCCGCGAGAACGTGCTCGTGCGGGGCGTCGAGCCGGGCCCCGCGCTCGCCGTGCACGACGAGGTCCGCATCGTCCAGGGTCGCATGTTCGAGCCCTCGTCCGGGGAGGTCGTGGTCGGCAGCGGGGTGGCCGGCCGCTACGCGGGCGCTCAGCTCGGCGAGCAGCTCGATTTCGGCCGCGGTCGATGGCTGGTGGTCGGCGTCTTCGAATCCGGCGGCACCTCCTTCGAGAGCGAGGTCTGGGCCGACGTCCGCGAGCTCGCGAACGACGCGAAGCGCCCCTTCCCCTACTCGAGCCTGCGTCTCTCGGTCGCTTCGGGTGCCGACAGGGACGGCCTTGCGCGCCGCATCGGCGACGATCCCCGCCACGCCCTCGAGGCGCAACCCGAGCCGGCCTACTACGCGAAGCAGGCGGAGTCGGCGAACACGCTCTACGTGCTCGTGGTGGGCCTCGCGCTGCTCGCGGGCGTGGGCGCCGTCTTCGGCGCCACGAACACACTGTATGCCGCCGTCCAGGCGCGCACGGCCGAGATCGGCACGCTTCGCGCGATCGGCTTCTCGCGCGCGTCGATCCTGCTCGCCTTCCTGGTCGAAGCACTGGTGACGGCGCTGCTGGGCTTCGCCGTCGGGGGTTCCCTCGCCTGGCTGCTGGGGATCGTCGTCTCGTGGGCGCTCGGGGGCATCGGCTTCGGCGCCGCGACCTTCACGACCAGCGTGATCCAGCTACGCGTCGGCCTGGGCGACCTGGCTGCCGCGCTGCTCCTCTCGCTCGCCGTGGGCCTCCTCGGCGGCTTTGCCCCCGCGCTGCACGCCGCCCGGCTGCGCCCGGTCGACGCGCTGCGCAAGGCCTGAGGCGATGGCCGAAGAAGAGGCGCGCAAGCTCCGGGAAGACCTCGCAACGCTGCGGATCGAGCGCGGCCGGCCGCCGCCCGCGAGCCCGCGCCGCCGGATCGTGCTCGCAACGGCCGGCGGTCTTCTCGCGCTCGTCGCGGCCGGGCTCGGGGCGTGGCGCCTGCTCGCCCCGCCCGCGTCGGTTCGGGTGGTCTATGCCGCGCGCTCGGAGCCGGGCTCGGCGGGGGCCTCCGGGCCGGTGCTCTCGGGCTCGGGCTACGTCGTCACCGGCGAGAAGTACATCTCGATCGGGGTGCGCGTGCCCGGCCGCATCGACGAGTACTTCGTCGACGAGTCGGACCGCGTGACGCAGGGGCAGCCGCTGATCCGGCTCGACGACCGCGACTACCAGGCGGCGCTCGCCCGCGCCGACGCCGCGCTGCGCGTCGCCCTGGCCACTGTCGATCTTCGGAACAAGCAGCTCGACCGCATGCGCAAGCTGCGGCGAGAGGACGTTGCGTCGCAGGCCGAATTCGACGTGAAGGAGAACGAGCTGCGCGTGGCCGAGGCCCAGGTGGAGCAGTCCCGCGCCGAGATCCAGCAGGCCCGCGTGAATCTCGACTACACGGTGCTCCGCGCGCCCTCGGACGGCGTGATCCTCGCGAAACTCAAGGAGGTGGGCGAGATGGCGGTCCCGGGTGGCTTCGCGGGCTCGGGCGACCTGATCCGGATGGCCAATCTCGAGGACCTGCGCGCGGAGGTCGACGTGAACGAATCCGACCTTTCGCGCGTGCGGCAGGGTCAGCCGGCCGAGGTCGTGCCCGACGCCTTTCTGGATCGCCGCTATGCAGCGAGGGTCGTGAAGCTCTACCCGCAGGTGAACCGCCAGAAGGGAACCCTGAAGGTAGAGGTGGGGATCCTCGAGCCGGACGAGCTGCTGCGTCCAGACATGAGCGTGCGCATCCACTTTCTCGCCGAGGCGAAGCCGGAGCAGGAGGGCCAGGCCGTCGTCCTCGCCCCGCGCGCGGCGCTGCGCCAGGAGGACGGGGCGGCCTTCGTCTGGGTCGTGACCGGTGGGCGCCTGCGACGTCAGGTGGTGCGCACCGGAGCGGAGATGGGCGAGCGAGTCGTCGTGGCCGAGGGGCTGCTCGGCGGCGAGGCGCTCGTGGTAGGCGACGTGGCGGGCCTCGCCGAGAACCGCCCGGTCGAGGTGCTTTCCGAGGGCAACTGAGGCGCGCGGTCTTCGGCCGCTGGCTCGGAGAGTCACCCAAGCCTGGCCATGACGGATAGAATGGCGGTCATGGGGGATGAGATCCAGTTCAAGACCCACCCCTCGCGCGCCTTCGAGCGCAACCACACCGTGACGCGAATGTTTGCACGCCTGCTCGTCCTGTCCGACCCGAGCTGATCCGACGGCCGATGAGCCTGCGTGTCTGTCTGCTCGCCAACGCCCTCTACTACCCGGAGGGGGGCGGACACCTGTGGGCGTACCTCAACTGGGCGCTCGGTCTCCGCTCGCTCGGCTGCGAGGTGGTGTGGCTCGAGGTCGTGGGCCAGGGCGACGCGACGACCGAGCTCGACTTCGCGACCCAGCTGCGCAGCCGCCTCGCGCGCTACGGGCTCGCCGAGCGCCTGGCGCTGTGCCGCTGGTCCGGGAGCCCACTCGAGCCGCGGATCGCCGCAGGCGTCCTCGACCTCGAGGCGGCGGTGGACTGCGACCTGCTCTTGAACCTCGCGTACAACGCACTCGCCCCCGAAGTCGTGGCCCGCTTCCGCCGCTCTGCCCTGGTGGATCTCGATCCGGGCCTCACGCAGCTGTGGGTGCGCTCGGGACAGATGGAGCTCGCGCCGCACGATCTCTACTTCACGATCGGCGAAGGGGTGGGGCGACCGGGCGCGCGCATTCCTGACTGCGGGCTGCGCTGGCACCACACGCCGCCGCCCGTCGCGCTCGCCGAGTGGCCGCCGACCCGCTGCCAGCCGGGCGCGCCCTTCACGACCATCACGCACTGGGGCGGCGCCGAGATCGAGATCGAAGGTCGCCTCGTCGCCAACGCGAAGCGCGACGGCTTCCTGCCGTACCTCGATCTGCCGCGCCGGACGGCGCAGCCGCTCGAGCTCGCGCTCCACCTCGACGAGAGCGAGCAGGCGGAGCGCAGGGGCCTCGCGGAGCACGGCTGGCGATTGCGCAGCGCGCACGCGGTGGCCGCGACGCCGTGGGACTACCAGGCGTACATCGCAGGCTCGCAGGGAGAGTTCAGCTGCGCGAAGCCAGTCTACGTCCGGCTCGGGAGCGCGTGGGTGAGCGATCGCACCGTCTGCTACCTCGCGAGTGCGAAGCCCGCGGTCGTCGAGGACACGGGCGAGAGCGGGTTCCTGCCGCGGGACGAGGGCATCTTCCGCTTCCGGAACGTCGACGAGGCCGCGCGCCATCTCCAGGCCTGCGCCGCGGACCCGCGGCGCCACGGCGCGCGGGCGAGGGCCCTGGCCGAGGAGCACTTCGCCGCCGGCCGGGTACTCGGGCGCGTCCTCGAGCGGGCGATTTCCTGACCCGGGGGGCCAATTGAATGCGCTGCGGGGCCCCCGGCGGCGCCGCAAGCGTTGGTGACGGCCGTGACCCCGCAGGGGCCCTGCGGCCCGCTAGAATCTTCCCGGCTGAGCATCCCGATCGCGCGGCGGCGTCTCGACACGCCGCCGGCTTCCCGTGATGCCGCGCCAGATGCCCTGAGCCGGCCGCGCGCGGCGTAGCGGGAGTCGACCCGTGAGCCCGAGTCGACGGCTCGGGATGGCGAACGATCGAGTATCGCTGGGAGCAGGACGACGTGACCGGGAGCAATGGTTCGGGGGCGCTCCAGCGCCCCAAGGTAGCGGGCAAGTTCCTCGCCGTGGGCGACGAGAAGCTCTGGGTCCGCGGCGTGACCTACGGCGCCTTCCGTCCCGACGCGGAAGGCCGCGAGTACACCGACCTCGCGCAGATCGAGCGCGACTTCGCCTGCATGGCGAGTCACCACCTGAACGCGGTCCGCATCCCACACACGCTTCCCCCGGTCTCGCTGCTCGACGCCGCGGCCCGACACGGGCTGCGCGTGATGGTGGGGCTCAGCGCCGAGCAATCGGCCGGCATCCTGCTCGACGGGCGGGGTACGCGCGAGATCGAGCGCGCGCTGCGCGAGAAGGTCCGAAGCTGTGCCGGCCATCCGGCGCTGCTCTGCTACGCGCTCGGCAACGAGATCCCTGCCTCGATGGTGCGCTGGCTCGGCCCGCGCCGGGTGGAGCGCTACCTCGAGCGCCTCCACGGCGTCGTGAAGCAGGAGGATCCCGAGGGTCTCGTCAGCTACGTCAACTATCCGACGACGGAGTACCTCCACCTCCCCTTCCTCGATCTCGTCGCGTTCAACGTCTACCTCGAAGCGCCGGAGGCCTTCACGCGCTACCTCGGCCGGCTGCAGTGCATCGCCGGCGACCGCCCGCTGCTGATGAGCGAGCTCGGGCTCGACAGCCTGCGCCACGGCGAGGAGGGACAGGCGGAGGCCGTCGAGTGGCAGATCCGCCACGCCTTCGCGGCGGGCTGCGCGGGAGCGTTCGTCTTTTCGTGGACCGACGAGTGGTTCCGCGCCGGGGATCCCGTCGACGAGTGGCGCTTCGGCCTCACCGACCCCGAGCGCCGCCCGAAGCCCGCGCTGGCCGCCGCGCGCCGCGCGATGATCAGCATCCCCTATCCCAAGGACCTCGACTGGCCCCGCATCTCCGTCGTGGTCTGCAGCTACAACGGCTCGCGCACGCTCGCGGACTGCTGCGAGGGGCTGCTGCGCCTCGAGTATCCGAACTTCGAGGTGATCGTCGTGGACGACGGGTCCAGCGACGAGACGGGCGAGATCGCCCGCAGCTACGGCTTCCACGTCCTGCGCACGCAGAACCGCGGCCTCAGCAGCGCCCGCAACACGGGGCTCGAGGCCGCGAGCGGATCGATCGTCGCGTACCTCGACGACGACGCCCGACCCGACGCGCACTGGCTCACCTATCTCGCCGCGAGCTTCATGCGGACGGAGCATGCCGCGATCGGCGGGCCCAACATCCCGCCGCCGGGCGACGGCTTCGTGGCGCACTGCGTGGCCGCCGCGCCCGGCGGCCCGATCCACGTGCTCCTCACCGACGACGTCGCCGAGCACATCCCCGGCTGCAACATGGCGTTCCGGGCGGAGCAGCTGCGCGCGGTGGGGGGCTTCGACGCGCGCTTCCGGACCGCCGGGGACGACGTCGACGTCTGCTGGAGGCTCCAGGAGCAGGGCTGGACGATCGGCTTCTGCTCGGCGGCGATGGTCTGGCACCACCGTCGCAACTCCGTGCGGGCCTACTATCGCCAGCAGCGCGGATATGGGCACGCCGAAGGCCTGCTCGAGCAGAAGTGGCCCGAGAAGTACAACGCGCTCGGGCATCTCACCTGGGCGGGACGCGTCTACTCGCATGGCCTCGCCGCGCTCGAGGCGCGCCGGGGTCGCGTCTACCACGGTCTCTGGGGCAGCGCGCCCTTCCAGTCGCTGTACCAGCCGGCGCCCTCGACGCTCTGGTCGCTGTTCCAGATGCCCGAGTGGTACTGCGTTGTCTTCGCGCTGGCGGCGGCCTCGGCGTTCGGAGCGCTGTGGCCCGCGTTGCTGTGGTGGAGCCTGCCGCTGCTGCTGCTCGCGGCGGCCGGTCCCGTCATCCGAGCGACGCTGGTCGCCGCGCGCATCCCCGTGCCGGACGCTCTCCGCGGCCGGCGCAGCTTCTCCTTCCGGGCGCTCACGGCCCTGCTCCACTTGATCCAGCCCGCCGCGCGCCTGAGCGGTCGGCTCGCGAACGGCCTCTCGCCCCTGCGCTGGCACGGCCGCCTGCGACTCGCGGCGCCCTGGCCACAGGTGCGCAACCTGTGGACGCAGGTCTGGCGGGATCCGCTCGAGCGCGTCGCGGCCCTCGAGGCCGCGCTGCGCGCCGAGGGAATCCGCACGCGCCGCGGTGACGTCCACGACCGCTGGGACCTCGAGGTCCGCGGCGGCCTGCTCGGCTCGACGCGGCTCTTGATGGCGGTCGAGGACCACGGCGCAGGAAACCAGTACGTGCGACTGCGCTGCTGGCCGCGCTGCTCGCCCAAGGCGGTTTTCGCGAGCCTCGCGCTCGCGGGCCTCGCTGCTGTCGCCTGGCTCGACCACGCCCCGGCGGGGGCCGTCGCTCTGCTCGGCCTCGCCGTGGTGCTGGCGTCGCGCACCGCGCTCGAGTGCATGATGACGACCGCCGCCGCTCTGCGCGTCGCCGAGCGCATCCAGGCTCCGAAGGCCCCGCCGGGCCGCGCGCGCGACCTCGCGCTGCTGCGCCGCGTCGCGCTCGAGGCCCGACCCTACTGGCGTCAGCTCGCCGGGATGGTCGCCTTGAGCCTGCTCGCGACGCCGCTCGCGCTGCTCGCCCCCCTGCCGCTCAAGATCGCGGTCGACAATGCGATCGGCGCTGCGCCCTTGCCCGAGCTGCTGCGGCACCTGGTTCCGGGCGGCACCGCGAGCGAGCCGGCCATTGCACTCGGCATCGCGGTCGGGCTGGTCGTCGTCCAGGGCCTGCTCGTCTACCTGCACTCGCTCTCGCTCTGGATGCTCCAGACCTCCATCGGCGAGCGCCTCGTGCTCGGCTTCCGCGCGCGCATCTTCGCCCACCTCCAGCGGCTCTCGCTCTCCTACCATGACACGCGCGGCACGGCGGACTCGATCTACCGGCTCCAGTTCGACGCCGCGGCGATCCAGCAGCTCGCGGTGGGCGGGATGATCCCGCTGCTCACCTCCGGGATCACCCTCGCCGCGCTGATCGGTGTGACCGCCGGCATCGACGGCGAGCTGGCGCTCGTCGGCCTCGCGATCACGCCCAGCCTCTACCTGCTGACCCGCCTGTCGCGGCGGCGCCTGCGCCAGCGCTGGTCGCAGCTGAAGGACGATGAGAGCCTGGCGCTCGGCGTGGTGCAGGAGGCCCTCACCGCGCTGCGCGTGGTGAAGGCCTTCGGCCGGGAGAAGCACGAGGGAGAGCGCTTCGTGCGCCGCAGCACCGATACGTTGCGCGGTCACGTGGCGCTGGCGCGGATCGAGGGCGGCTTCGACCTCTTCGTGGGTCTCACGCTCGCGTCGGGCACCGCCGCGGCGCTCTACCTCGGCGTGCTCCACGTACAGTCGGGCGCGATGAGCCTCGGCGCGCTCTTCGTCGTGATGGCCTATCTCGCGCAGCTCTACGGCCCCCTCGAGTCGATCAGCAAGAAGGTGGCCGATCTCCAGTCGGCGCTGGCCGGCGCCGAGCGCGCCTTCGCGCTCCTCGACGAGCCGGCAGACGTCCTCGAGGAGTCCGGCGTCCGCCCGCTCGTGCGTGCCCGGGGCGCCGTCGAGTTCCGGCAGGTCTGCTTCGCCTACCCGGCCGGTCACCCGGTGCTCCACGACGTCTCCTTCTCGGTGGCACCGGGGGCGCGCATCGGCATCGTGGGGACCTCGGGCGCCGGCAAGACGACCCTGATGAGCCTGCTGATCCGCTTCTACGATCCGACCGGCGGGGCGATCCTCCTCGACGGGGTGGACCTGCGCGAGTTCCGCGTTCGCGACCTCCGCGACCAGTTCGCGATCGTGCTCCAGGAGCCCGTGCTCTTTTCGAGCAGCATTGCGGAGAACATCGCCTATGGACGACCGACCGCGACCCCCGAGGAGGTCGCCGGCGCGGCCCGGGCCGCGCACGCGCACGAGTTCGTGACGCGCCTTCCCGAGGGCTACGCGACCCAGGTCGGCGAGCGGGGCATGCGGCTCTCGGGCGGCGAGCGCCAGCGCATCGCACTCGCGCGGGCCTTCCTCAAGGACTCACCGATCCTGATCCTCGACGAGCCCACGAGCTCCGTCGACAGCGCCACGGAGGCGGTGGTGATCGACGCCCTCGAGCGCCTGATGCAGAACCGCACGACCTTCATCATCGCGCATCGCGCCAGCACCGTGCGCAGCTGCGACGCGCTCCTTCACCTCGAGCTCGGCCGCATCGCGGACGCTGCGCCTCCCGGGGCGACGGGCCCCGCCGCCGGGCTCGCCGAGCCGGAACTCGCGGGCCTGCGATGAAGCGAGCCGGCGCGCGCCTGCGCGTCGTGGTGACGGGGCTCGTCGCCCAGCACCCGTGTCTGGGCGGCGTGACCTGGGACTACCTCCAGTACCCGCTCGGCCTGGCAGAGCTCGGGCACGACGTCTACTACCTCGAGGACTCCGGCGAGTGGCCCTACACGCTCGACGGCGGACCCTCGGGATCCGAGTGGGTGGCGCGCGATCCGACGCCCAACGTGTCGCACCTCGCGCGGGTGATGCAGCGCTTCGGACTGGGCGAGCGCTGGGCCTACCGATTCCCCACCGAGCCGCGCTGGTTCGGCCTGTCGGAGACGCGGCGCCGCGAGGTGACGAACTCGGCCGACCTGATCCTCGACGTCTCCGGGAGCCTCGTGGACCCCGACCAGCATCGCGGGCGCGGGCGCCTCGTCTACCTCGACACCGACCCGGTCTTCACGCAGATCAAGCTCGCGGTCGGCAAGCCCGAGTTCCGCGCCCGCGTCGCGGCGCACGACACGCACTTCAGCTTCGGCGAGCGGGTGGGCGCCCTGTCCTTCGCGACCGGCTTCCGCTGGCGACCGACCCGCCAGCCGGTGGTGCTCGAGGAGTGGCGCGCGGGAGCCGCGACGCGCGACGCCTACAGCACCGTGATGAGCTGGACGAGCTATCCCCCGCTGGTCTTCGACGGCGAGAGCTTCGGGCAGAAGGACGTCGAGTTTCGGCGCTTCCTCGACCTCCCGCGGCGGATCGCGCCCAGGGCGCTCGAGGTGGCCGTCGGTGCGACGCGCCACGTCGACTGGGAGTCCGCGGTCGGCGCAGCCTCGCCGCACGAGCTCCTGCGCCGCGCCGGGTGGCGCGTCGCCGATGCGTATCGAGTGGCTGCGGACCTCGACGCGTACCGCGACTACGTCGTGTCGTCGCGCGGCGAGTGGAGCGTCCAGAAGCACGGCTACGTGCGCGGTCAGCCCGGATGGTTCAGCTGCCGCTCCGCCTGCTACCTGGCGGCGGGCCGTCCGGTCGTCGTGCAGGACACGGGTCTCGCGGGCCTGCTGCCGCTCGGCGAGGGGATCCTGGCCTTCACCGACCCGGAGCAGGCCGCCGCCGCGCTGCGCGAGGTGGACGCGAACTACCCCCGCCACGCCGCCGCTGCGCGCGCCCTCGCGGGCGAGTACTTCGACTCGAGGCGCGTACTCGCGGCGCTGCTCGAGGAGGCCCTCGCGAGCGATGCGTGAGGTGCGCCGCGGCGCGGGCGGGCTGCGCATCGTCGTGCTCGGCTACGTCGTACGCGGGCCCCTCGGTGGCATGGCGTGGAGCAACCTTCAGTACCTCGTGGGCCTCGCCCGCCTCGGCCACGACGTCTTCTTCGTCGAGGACAGCGACGACTACCCGGCCTGCTACGACCCGCAGCGCGGCCTCACCGACGAGGATCCCGCTTACGGGCTGCGCTTCGCAGAGCGCGTCTTCCGGCGCGTCGGGCTCGGCGAGCGCTGGGCCTACCACGACGCGCATCGACAGCGCTGGCTCGGCCCGGCGGCGTCGCGCATCCTCTCCGTCTGCCACGACGCCGAGCTGCTGCTCGATCTCTGCGGCGTGAACCCGCTGCGCGCCTGGCTCGACCGCATCCCGGTGAAGGCACTCGTGGACGAAGACCCGGCGTTCACGCAGATCCGCCACCTGCGCGACCCGCAGGCGCGCGAGCGAGCGCTCGGCCACAGCGTCTTCTTCTCCTTCGGCGCCAACATCGGCAAGCCAGGCTGCTCGATCCCCGACGACGGCTTCGCCTGGCGGCCGACGCGCCAGCCCGTCGTGCTCGACGACCTCGTGCCGACGCCGCTGCCGGCGCAGGTCCGCTTCACTACCGTGATGCAATGGGAGAGCTATCCCGCGGTCGAGTGGGGCGGCCGCCGCTACGGCATGAAGTCCGAGTCCTTCGGTCCCTTCCTCGGACTTCCCGCCGCGCTCGGCCCCATCTTCGAGCTCGCCGTCGGAGGCCCGACGGCGCCGCGCGAACTCCTTCGCGCCCACGGCTGGCGGGTTCGCGACCCGGTGCCGATCACGCGCGATCCGTGGACCTACCAGCGCTACCTGTGCGCGTCGAGCGCCGAGTTCGGCGTGGCGAAGCACGGCTACACCGCGAGCTGGAGCGGCTGGTTCAGCGAACGAACGCTCGCGTACCTCGCCTCGGGCCGGCCGGCAGTCGTGCAGGACACGGGCTTCTCGGAGTGGCTCCCGACCGGCCGGGGGCTCCTCGCCTACCGCAGTCCCGAGGAAGCCCGCGCCGGCGTGGAGGCGATCCTCGGCGACGCCGCCGCGCACGCCCGCGCAGCGCGCGCGCTCGCCGAGGAGCACTTCGCGGCGCGCAAGGTGCTGCCGGCCCTGCTCGACGCGGCCTTCACGCGATGAGCACGCTGCCGCGCTACGAGCCGGCGGCGGAGGGGCGCGTCGCGCGGGCAAGCGCCTCCGCGCGGCCGCGAATCGCGTTCTTCGACTATCCCGACGTCTTCGAGGACTTCTATCCCCACTACGGAATCGACCAGCAGCGCTTCGCCACGCGCTTCGCGGACACCACGAACCATGCCATCCTGGGGCTCCTCCAGCGCGAGGTGGCTGACGTCACCTGGTACTCCTTCTCGATCGCGCCGGTGCTCCGCGAGGCCCGGCACGAGGTCGTCGGCTGCCGTGTGTGCGTGCGGCGCTCGCCGCCGCTCCACCGCGCGCTCTGGCGCGCGTTCTACGGACCGCGCTCGACCTGGCGTCGCCGCTGGCCCGAGGCGTGGCGGATCTACGCGCCGCTCGCCTCCTACGCGTCGCTGCTCTCCTGGCGCTTCCTGCGCGAGCTCGCGCGCGAGCGACCCGACTTCCTGTTCACGCAGGACTACTCGACCGGGCGCTTCGACGTGCTGGCCGCGGCGGCGCGCTGGCTCGGGATCCCGCTCGTCGCGTACCACTCGGGAAGCCGTCCCGAGTGGTACCACGGGAGCCTCGCCAAGCGCGCGACGCTCCGGAGCGCGCGTCGCATTCTCGTGTCGAGCCAGGCAGAAGCCCGGCAGCTGACGTCGCGCTACGGCGTCGACCCGGCGCGCGTCGTGCTCTTCCTCGGCTGCGTCGACACGGAGCTCTACCGGCCCCTCGAGCGGACGCTGGCGTGCCGGGAGGCCGGCCTCGACCCGGCGCGGCGCCAGCTGCTCTTCATGGGGCGGCTCGACGACCGCGTGAAGCGCATCGGCGCGCTGATCGAGGCCTTCGGCTCCCTCGCGGAGCGTCACCCGGACAGCGACCTCGTGATCGCCGGCGACGGACCCGACCGCGCCGCGCTCACGCGCCTCGCCGCCACTCGAGCGCCCGCGGGCCGCGTGCGCTTCACCGGCTGGATCGCCGAGGCCGCCGCGCGTGTGCGCCTCTACAACGCTGCCGATTGCCTGGTCCTGCCGTCGCGAAGCGAGGGCTTCCCGGCGGTGGTGGGCGAGGCCGCTGCCTGCGGGACGCCCGCGCTGGCCTCGCGCGTCGGCGGCATCGGCGAGCTCGTGCGCGAGGGCGTGACCGGCTGGCTCGTCGAGCCCGGCGACGACGCCGCGCTGCGCGAGCGGCTGGCCTTCGCGCTCGCCCACCCGGAGGAGCTCGCCGCGATGCGCCCCGCCGCGCGCCGTTGCGCCGAGGAGAAGCTCGCGCCGGCGGTGGCGGCGGGGATCCTGCGCGGCTGCTTCGCGCCCGAGCCGAGCGCCGCGTGCTGCTGATCGCCGCGGAGCGCGAGCTCGCTCGGGCGCGGCGCATCTGGGGCAGCGGCGGCTGGGTCATCCCCGAGGAGCGCGAGGCGCTCGACTGGCTCGCGCTCGGGCGGCTCCTCGGCTGGGAGGTCGCGCTTGCGAGCGCGGACCGGCCCGCGGGCGCGTTCGCGGGCCAGCGCTGGATCGTGGCCGCGCTCGATCCCGACTGGCTCTCCGAGGAGGTCGTCGCGCAGCTCGGCGCGCTGCTGCGGGCCGAGCCCGTGGTGCTGATCGCGCGCGCCGGCGCCAGCGACGGCGCGCTCGCGCGGCTCGCCGGCGCAGCCCGCAGCGGCGAGCGCTTCGCGGGGCGCGAGCTGCGCTGGCGCGGGCCGGGCGCACCGTCGCAGCAGCGCGCTCGGGTCGACGTCGACTGCGAGCGTCTCTCGCTCGCCCCGGGGACCGAGGTCTGGGCGGCGCTCGAGGGCGCGCCGATCGCGGTGGCGCGCGCGTCGGGCCGCGGCCGCGTCGTCACGCTCGGCTTCCACCCGAGCGGGGCGCGCGACGCCGACGGAGTCTTCACCGCCCTCGCGAAGCGGCTCCTCGTCTGGGGCGCGCTCGGCCCGGTGGCGTGGCTCGACCTCGCCGGCGCCCTCGTGCTGCGGATGGACGACCCGGGCGGCGCGCAGAACGTGCACTGCGCGAGCTGGTGCCATCCGAAGCTCGACGAGGCTGCCTGGGGCGAGATCGGCGCGAGCCTGCGCCGGCACCGTGCGCGCCTCTCGATCGCCTACGTCGCCGGCTGGATGGACGACGGCGACGCGTCGCGCGGAGCGCTGCGGGTCGACGGCCGCGCGGTCGCGCGCCGGCCCGGAGCCGTCCATCCCTCGCCCGCGGTCCGCTACCAGGACCGCGCCGGAAACGCGCCGGGAACCCTACACGACTACGCGTCGGAGTTCCGGGGCATCCAGCAGCTACGCGCGGCGGGGCTCGCCGAGGTGGAGCTGCACGGCTACACGCACATGCACCCGGACGGCGCGGTGTGGGCGAGCGCTCCGGACCGCTACGAGGCCGTCGCGTGGTACCGCGAGCTCGGCGCGACGGCGCGCGCGGCCCTCGCTGCGGCGCCGCCCGAGCGGCACCCGCTGGCACTCGGTCTCGCGGCCTTCGAGCGCTGGTTCGCGACGCGCCCGGCGGCGCTCGTATGCCCGGGCGACCAGTGGACGGACGAGGTCGTGGAGCGCGCGCTCGACCTCGGCTTCGAGCTCGTCTCGAGCTACTACCTCGGCCTACGCGACGGCGCGCGCCTCTGCTGGGCCCAGCACGTGTGCGCGCCCTACCTCGACCTCGCGGATCCGGCGTGGTTCGCGGGCGAACTTCCCGTCGTAGGCTATTTCCACGACCGCGACGTCGTGCTGCACGGCACGGACTGGATCGAGGCACAGCTCGAGCGCTGGGAGGCGGCCGGAGCGCGGCGCTTCCTCGACCTGCGCGAGCTGGGCGCGGCTCTGCGCCTGCGGCTGCGCGCCGTCGAGGACGCTGCGACGCCCCTCGCGCTCCACGTCGACGAGGCGGTGCCCGGCGCACTCGTGCGCCCCGTGCCGATCGACCTCCGGGTCGGCGCCGGCGCCCTACCGAGCCAGCTGCGCGTTTGGATGGGCGGTCGCGAGCTCTCGCTCGAGGTCGACCCCATCGCACCCGGCGTGGGCCGCGTGCTGCTCCAGGGGTCACCCTGCTAGTGGCCGAGGCCGCCGCCGGTGAGGGCCTTTGCGATCTCGCCAAGCATGGCCTTGGCATCGCCGAAGAGCATCAGCGTGTTGTCGGCGCTGTAGAGCTCGTTGTCGACTCCGGCGAAGCCCGGGTTCATCGAGCGCTTGATCGCGACGCATAGCTTCGCCTTGTCGGCGTCGATGATCGGCATCCCGAAGATGGGGCTCGACTTGTCGTGGCGCGCGGCGGGGTTCACGACGTCGTTCGCGCCGATCACGAGCACGACGTCCGTCTGGGGCAGGTCGCGGTTGATGTCGTCCATCTCGACGAGCGCATCGTAGGGGATGTCCGCCTCGGCGAGCAGCACGTTCATGTGGCCCGGCATCCGGCCCGCCACCGGGTGGATCGCGAACTTCACGTCGATGCCGCGCTTGGTGAGCAGATCGTAGACCTCGCGGACGCGGTGCTGCGCCTGGGCCACGGCCATGCCATAACCCGGGACGATGACCACGCGCGTCGCATTGTCGAGCAGGTCGCAGACGTCCTGGGCGGTGGCGCTCTTCACCGCCTTCTGCTCGCCCGTGGCCTGGGCCGCCGCCACCTGTCCGAAGGCGCCGAAGAGCACGTTGGTGAAGGAGCGGTTCATCGCCCGGCACATGATCACGGAGAGGATGAAGCCCGAGGCGCCGTCGAGCGCCCCGGCGGTGACGAGCAGCATGTTGTCGAGCACGAAGCCCATCGCCACCGCGGCGAGGCCGGCGTAGGAGTTCAGGATCGAGATCACCGTGGGCATGTCGGCGCCGCCGATCGGGAGCACCAGCATCACCCCGAAGCTCAGCGACAGGACGACGAGCAGCGCAAAGAGGGGCCACTGCATCGGGTCGATGACGAGCCCGATTCCGCAGAGGGCGGCGATTCCGAGCAGCGCGAAGTTGATGTAGTTCTGGCCACGGTAGGTGATCGGGCGGGTCGGGAGCACCTCCTGGAGCTTTCCGGCCGCCATCAGGCTGCCGGTAAAGGTCAGGAAGCCGAGCAGCACCTCGATCGCGATCACGCCGGACGTGAAGGCGCTGAGCGTGCCGTCGCCGGTCCAGAGAATGTACTTCGCGGTGCCGACGAGCCCCGCGGCGAGGCCGCCGAAGGAGTGCGAGAGCGCTGTCCGCTGCGGCACGGCCGTGAGCGGAACGCGCGAGAGCGGGATCCCGATCGCGGTGCCGATGGCCGCCGCCACGACGATCCAGAGGTAGTTCGCGATCTCCGGGTGGAGCAGGGTCCCGAAGACCGCGAGACACATCCCGACGACGCCGGCGAGGACGCCGCGGCGGGCCGTCTGCGGCCGCGAGAGCCAGCGCAGCGAGAAGATGAACAGCGCCGCGGCGAGGATGTAGCTCGCCTGGGTGATGCCCTCGACTACGGCGGGGCTCACTTCCTGGGCTCCCGCTCCTTGAACATCTTGAGCATGCGGTCGGTGATCAGGAAGCCGCTGACGATGTTCGTCATCGAGGCCCCGACCGCGATCGCGCCGAGGATCGTGCTCGTGGTCGTGAGCTCCTCCCCGGCGATCAGGATCGAGGCGACGATCGCGATCGCGGAGATCGCATTCGTGAGCGACATCAGCGGCGTGTGCAGCAGACGCGAGACGTTCTGCACCACCTGGAAGCCGACGAAGGTCGAGAGCATGAACACGAGCAGCATCATCCACAGGCTCGTGGCCGCCGCGGGCGCGGCGTGGGCGAGATCGGCGGCGTCCATCGGCATCTCCGGGTGTGCGCTCCGGCGCGGCGAGCCGGGCGGCGGCGCGGCGCAGCATAGGGGAGCGCCCCGGCCCAGGCCAGCGTCGCGATGGGGTCCGGACCGGAGCGCGAATCGCCTCTGTGCGGGGTAAGATCGCGCCCGGATGCCGTTCCTGCGCGCGCTGGGATGGGGGCTCGTAGCATGCCTGGGCGCAGGATCCCTGGGCGTCGTCGCGCTGGCCCGCGGGGAGGCGATCTCGAGCGCCTGGTTCCTCGTCGCGGCGCTGTGTATCTACGCGCTCGGCTACCGTTTCTACTCGCGCTTCCTGGCCGAGCGCGTCTTCCGCCTCGACCCGGACGCGCCGACGCCGGCGCATCGCTTCCACGACGGCAAGGATTTCGTCCCCACGAATCGCTGGGTGGTCTTCGGCCACCACTTCGCTGCGATCGCCGGTCCCGGGCCCCTCGTGGGACCGATCCTGGCGGCGCAGTTCGGCTACCTCCCGGGAACCCTCTACATCGTGATCGGCGTCGTACTCGGCGGCGCCGTGCAGGACTTCACGATCCTGGTCGGTTCCATGCGCCGCAACGGCAAGAGCCTCGGCCAGATCGTGCGCGAGGAGATCGGCCCGATCGGTGGCGCGGCCGCACTGATCGGCGTGCTCGCGATCATGATCCTCCTGATCGGTGTCCTCGGACTCGTGGTCGTGAACGCGATGTTCGGCAGCCCCTGGGCCACCTCGACCGTCGCCGCGACGATCCCGATCGCCGTGGCGATGGGGATCAGCATGGGGCGCTTGCGCCCTGGACGCGTGCTCGAGGCGACCGCCTGGGGGCTTTGCCTCGTGCTCTTCGCGGTGGTCGCCGGGCGCTGGGTCGACGAGAGCGCGGCGCTGCGCGTCTACTTCGACCTCGACAAGCGCACGCTCGCGCTCGCGATCATCGTCTACGGCTTCCTGGCGAGCGTGCTCCCGGTCTGGCTGCTCCTCGCGCCGCGCGATTATCTCTCGGCCTTCATCAAGATCGGGACGGTCGCGCTGCTTGCGGCGGGGCTCCTCGTCGCCCACCCGCCCGTGCAGCTGCCCGCGCTCACTCAGTTCGTGGACGGAACGGGGCCCGTCTTCGCCGGCAAGGTCTTCCCCTTCGCCTTCATCACGATCGCCTGCGGCGCGATCTCGGGCTTCCACGCGCTGATCTCGAGCGGCACCACACCGAAGCTCCTCGACCGCGAGACGGACGCGCGTCTGGTCGGCTACGGTGCGATGCTGGTGGAGTCCTTCGTGGCGATCATGGCCCTGCTGTCGGCCGCGGTGATGGAGCCCGGGGTCTACTTCGCGATCAACTCACCCAGCGCCATCATCGGCTCGACGGTCGCCGAGGCGGCGCAGGCGATCGGCGCGTGGGGCTTCGCTCTCGATCCGGCGGATTTCGAGCGGCTCACCCGCCAGGTCGGCGAGCACACGCTCCTCTCGCGCACGGGCGGGGCCCCGAGCCTCGCCGTCGGCATGGCCCAGATCTTCTCGAGCGTGCTCGGTGGCGATGCGATGAAGGCGCTCTGGTACCACTTCGCGATCATGTTCGAGGCGCTCTTCATCCTGACCACGCTGGACGCCGGGACGCGCGTCGGCCGCTTCATGCTGCAGGACATGCTCGGCAACCTCTGGGCGCCGCTCGGCCGCACCCAGTCGCTGCCGGCGAACCTGCTCGCGTCGGGCCTGATCGTCGCCGGCTGGGGCTACTTCCTCTACCAGGGCGTGGTGGACCCCCTGGGCGGGATCAACAGCCTCTGGCCGCTCTTCGGGATCGCGAACCAGCTGCTCGCCGCGACGGCCCTCGCCGCCGCGACGACGATGCTGGTGAAGTCTGCGCGTCCCGTGCATGCGCTGGCCCCTGCGCTGCCGCTCGCGTGGCTCCTCACGGTCACGATGACGGCGGGCTGGCAGAAGATCTGGCACCCGCACCCGCGCATCGGCTTCCTCGCACAGGCGCAGGACCTGTCAGCAAAGCTCGGCGCAGGTGCGATCCCACCCGAGAGGATCGCGGAGACGCAGGTGGTGATCTTCAATGCGCAGCTCGATGCGGCGCTGACGGGCCTCTTCATGGTCCTCGTGGCGGTGGTGGTGCTCGACTCCGCGCGGGTCTGGTGGCGCACGCTGCGGCCGCCTGGAGCGGCGGCGCTCGAGGTGGTGAGACCGTGAGGGCGGGCGCGCGACGCTTCCTCGCCGCCCTCGCAGGCTTCCTGCGCGGCTTCACCGGCCTCGAGGCGATCGCGGCCGATCCGGCGGCCGCGCGCCGCGCGCTCGAGGACCGCGCCGCACGCCGCCGCTCCTGCTGCTGACGCAAGCGCGACGCACGCCGCCGCTCCTGCTGCTGACGCAAGCGCGACGCGCGCGCAGCGAGGCGCAGCCGAGCGGAGTCCTCTGGCTAGAGCTCGACCTGCGCACCGAGCTCGACCACCTGGTTCGGCGGGATGCGGAAGTAGCTGGTCGCGCTCTGGGCGTTCTGCGACATCAGCGAGAAGAGCAGCTCCCGCCAGCGCGCCATCCCGGAGTGGCCGGCGGGGATGAGCTTCTCCCTGCCCACGAAGTAGCTCATGCGCTCGAGGTCGATGGCGAGCCCGTGGACCGAGCGGAGGCGCTCCATCAGCGCGGGAACGTTCGGCACCTCCATGAAACCGTGGTGCGCGATCACGCGGAAGAAACCCTGGCCGAGGGGCTTCACCGTGAGCCGGTCGCGCTCCTCGACCGTCGGCACGTCCTCGGTCATGAGGGTCAGCAACAGCGTCTGCTGGTGCACGACCTGGTTGTGCTTGATGTTGTGCAGCAGCGCCAGCGGCGTTCCCTGGGGATCACCGGTGAGGAAGACCGCCGTGTGCGACGCCCGGGGGAGCTTCGCCGTATCGAGGTCCGGCAGGAAGAGATCGATGGGGAGTGCGGTCTCCTCGAGTCGCGTCTGGAGCACCTGTCGCCCGCGCTTCCAGGTGGCCATCAGGGTGAAAATGCCGGCGGCGACCGCGAGCGAGAACCAGCCGCCGTGCGTGATCTTCAGCAGGTTCGAGCCGAGGAAGGCCAGATCCATCGGCAGGAAGACGGCGGCTAGGGCGAGCGCTCCGACCCCCCAGCCCCAGCGCGTCCGCGCGACGGCGCACAAGAGCAGCGTCGTGATCACCATATCCACCGCGACTGCCATGCCGTAGGCGGCGGCCAGGTTGGTCGACGAGCCGAACCCGACGACGAGCGCACAGGCGGCCAGCATCAGCGCCCAGTTCACCGGCGCCACGTAGATCTGCCCGCTCTCGCGCTCCGACGTGTGGCGCACCGAGAGGCGCGGGCTGTAGCCGAGCTGGATCGCCTGGTGCGTGAGCGAGAAGGCGCCCGAGATCACGGCCTGCGAGGCGATCACCGTCGCGGCGGTCGCGAGCGCAACGAGCGGGTAGAGCGCCCAGACGGGCGCGAGCCGATAGAAGGGGTTGGTCGATGCCTCCGGGTCCTGGAGCAGGAGCGCCCCTTGCCCGAAGTAGTTGAGCAAGAGCCCTGGCAGCACGACCGCGAGCCAGGCCGCGCGGATCGGGCGGCGGCCGAAGTGCCCCATGTCGGCGTACAGGGCCTCTCCGCCGGTCACCACCAGGAAGACGGCCGCGAGCACGAGCAGGCCGTGGGCGCCGTTTTCCGCGAAGAAGCGCGCCGCGTACCAGGGGTTCACCGCCGCGAGGACCGAAGGCTCGCGGACGATTCCCCCGATGCCGAGGACGGCGAGCGTGGTGAACCACACCAGCATGACCGGCCCGAAGACGCGCCCGAGGCGCCCGGTCCCCCACGGCTGGATCGCGAATAGCCCCAGCAGGATGGCGACGGTTGCGGGCACGACGAGGCGCTTGAAGGCGGGCGTCGCGACCTCGAGGCCCTCGGCGGCGGAGAGCACGGAGATCGCCGGCGTGATCATGCTGTCGCCGTACAGGAGTGCGGCGCCGAAGAGCCCGAGCAGCGCGAGCAGCTGCGGGCGCCCCGAGGCCGGCGTCGCGCGCGGGACGACCAGGGCGACGAGCGCGAGGATCCCTCCCTCGCCGCGGTTGTCGGCGCGCAGGACAAAGCCCAGGTACTTGACGCTGATCAGGGCGACGAGCGACCAGACGACCAGCGACAGCACGCCGAGGACGTTGGCGGGCGTGGCGAGGACCGCGTACTCGCCGTGGAAGCACTCGCGCAGCGCGTAGAGCGGGCTCGTGCCGATGTCGCCGTAGACGACCCCGAGCGCGCCGAGCGAGAGCGCGGCCAGCCGGCGCCCTCCCGGCGCGGAGTGGGGCGGATCGGTCGGAGCCATCTACTTCAACCTCGTTCCCGCCGGTGACAGCGCGGGCGGCAACGGAACCGGCCAGCGGGGGCGCAGCGTAGCATCGGGGCCGCGGGCGCCCCCAGGCGTGCTGTGGCGCAGCGTGCCACGCAGCGGATGCTGGCGCGCCTGGCTATTTCGAACCAAT
>CAYPSI010000060.1:0-2699 GCA_964413375.1 uncultured Spirochaetales bacterium
TCACCGTGTTCCGCGAAGGCTGCAAGGGACGCGCCGTTCTCGTGCGCGGGAGCGCGGGCCTCGAGCTCAGCGGCGACGCACCGGCCTGTACGCCGCAGCGCTGTGACTAGCCGCAAGCGCGAAGCGCGCGCAGCGAGGCGATACCGGGCGAAGTTCATCGGACCGCAAGCGCGAAGCGCGCGCAGCGAGGCGAAACCGAGCGAAGTTCATCGGACTAGCCCGATCGGGCGCCGCGTGCTACAAGGCCCTTCCGCCCTAGATGCGCGATTTCCCGACGGAATCGCGCTCCCGGAGGAGGAGTGATGCCGAGGGCCTACTCGATCAGCGCAGAGTCCATCGCGGCCGAACGGACGCGCGTCGGAGGCGACCTCGACAAGTTCGACGTCGCGCGCGTGATCCGGCTCGAGCAAGTGGAGCTGCGGGCCATCGGTGCGCGCGATGTGAAGCTCCGCATCCTCGCGGTCTCTGCCGAGCACAACGTCGACCACGCAGCACTCGCCGACACGATGAACATCGCGGAAGCTCGCGGCGGAAAGATCTATCCCGGCAACAGCGCCGTCGGCGAGGTCGTCGCCGTGGGCCCCGAGGTGAAGGGCTTTGCGCCGGGCGACGTCGTCGTGACCCACTGCAACGGCGAGCCGGACATCTACGGCTATCCGCTGCGCATCTGGGCCTACGACCAGCCCGACTCGATCGGCTGGTACGGCGAGGAGGCGGTCGTCGCTGACTGGCAGATCGTCCGGGCGCCGCTCGACTGCGGCCTCTCACTCTGGGAGATCGCGGCGCTGCCGCTGCGGGCGCCCACCGCCTATCACCTGTGGCGCCGGGCGATCGGGATCTTCCGGCTCAAGGTCGCCCGCGAGCGCCGCGCGCGCCTGAACGTGCTCGGCTTCGGGGGCGGGGTGTCCGAGCTCTTCCTGATGCTCGCGCACCACGAGGGGCACCGTGCGATCTTCTGCTCCGGGAGCCCCGATCGCCGCAAGCACCTCGAGGGTCTCGGCATCGAGACGATCGACCAGGTGGCCTATCACCGCTTCGCCTCGGGCGACGACGTCAAGGCCTTCAGCAAGCAGGTGAAGGCGATGACCGAGAGCGAGGGCGCGCACATCGTCTGCGACATGCTGCGCGGACCGGTCTTTCCGGCCGGGCTCGCGGTGATGTCCCGACTCGGCGTGAACGTGAGCGCCGGATGGCAGCTCTCGACGAACCTGAACTACAACTCGGCGAACCTCTCGGTGCGGCAGATCACGCTCGACCACGTGCACTTCGAGACCGTCGACGGCTCGCGGGCCGCGACCGAGCTCTACGGCCGGGTGTTCAAGCCGAGCGTCCACCGGGAGATCTACGGCTTCGAAGATCTGCCGCGCGCGATGGAGGAGATGCACCAGAACGTGCAGAGCGGGATCCCGATCGTGCGCGTCGCGAAGGAGCTTCCGGAGTCGGTCCGCAAGCTCGCGCGCTCGTAGCGCGGGCCGGGGGCAGCGCGGTGATCGTCGCGGTTGCGAAGGAGATCTCAGCCGGGGAGCGGCGCGTGGCGCTCGTCCCCGATGCGGTGAAGCAGCTCAAGGCCAAGGGCGTGGACGTGATCGTCGAGCGCGGCGCCGGGGCGGCGGCGGGCTTCGACGACGCCGCCTACGAGCTTGCGGGGGCGACGATCGAGGCCGATCCGAAGGCACTCTTCGCGCGCGCGGACTTCCTGCTGAAGGTGCAGGCGCCTGGCGAGCGGCCCGACGGAAGCCACGAGGTGGACGCGCTTCGCCCCGGCAGCATGCTCGTCGGCTTCCTGAAGCCACTCGATGCGCCGGAGCTCGCCAGCCGGCTCGCCGCCGCGAACGTGACCTCCTTCGCGGTCGAGCTCGTACCCCGCATCACGCGCGCGCAGGCGATGGACGCGCTCTCGTCGATGAGCTCGCTGGCGGGCTACCGCGCGGTGCTCCTCGCCGCCGGGGCGCTGCCGCGGATCTTCCCGATGCTCGTGACGGCCGCCGGGACGATCGCGGCCGCACGCGTGCTGGTGATCGGAGCCGGCGTGGCGGGGCTCCAGGCCATCGCAACGGCGCGTCGCCTCGGCGCGATCGTCGAGGCCTACGACACACGGCCCGCGGTGAAGGAACAGGTGGAGAGCCTCGGCGCCCGTTTCATCGAGCTCGATCTCGAGACGCAGGACGCCGAGGGCGCCGGCGGCTACGCGAAGGCGCAAAGCGAGGAGTTCTACCGGCGGCAGCGCGAGCAGCTGGCGAAGCGGGTCGTCGCCGCGGATGTGGTGATCACGACCGCCCTCGTGCCCGGCCAGACCGCACCGATCCTGATCGAGGAGTCGGCGGTGCGAGGCATGCGGCCCGGCTCCGTGATCGTGGACCTCGCGGCCGAGAAGGGCGGCAACTGCGCCTGCAGCGAGCCGGACCGCGACGTCGTGGTGCAGGGCGTGCACATCCTCGGCCCGACCAACCTGCCGAGCGACCTGGCCTTCAACGCGAGCCAGATGTACGCGAAGAACCTGCTGACCTTCCTGCTGCACCTGCTGCGGGACGGCAGGGTCGAGCTCGATCTCGAGGACGAGATCACGCGCGGCGCGCTGCTCACGCACCAGGGAGCGATCGCGAACGAGGCGGTGCGCGCTCGCGCGGAGAGCTGATCAGGAGACGGGAAGCGACCTACTCGGCGAGGAGTCTTTCGCGCCGCGCTTCGCCTTCGTCGTG
>CAYPSI010000061.1:0-5846 GCA_964413375.1 uncultured Spirochaetales bacterium
GCCATCGCTGCCGAGCGGGATCCCGTGCTCGAGGATCGAGCGCGCGAGCAGCGCCGTCTGCGCTTCGTCCTGCCAGAGGTACTGGTTTCCGAGGTTTGCGAGCAGAAGGGTGGCCGAGAGCGCGGCCAGCGCGCACAGGACGGCCGCGTCGCTGGGATTGGGTCGCACGCCCCTCGCTCCACGCCAGCGCGCAGCATAGCCGGGTGGCCCGCGGACGGGCAGAGTGGAGGCGGCGGGGAGCCGCTACCGTCCGCGGGTCGATGACCGAGCGGGACCACGGCTTCGGGGGGCGGGGCGCGCGCTGGCTCGCGCCCGCAGCGCTCTTCATCGCCGCGGTCGCGATCCGCGCGCTCCCGTGGCGCACCGTGTTCGTCGGCGACGCGGTCCTGCTCTTCGACCACGACGCCTACTACCACCTGCGGCGGATCGTCTGGTCTGTCGTCCACTTCCCCCGGGTCCTGGACTTCGACCCCTACCTGAACTTTCCGGAAGGCGCCCGGGCGATCTGGACGCCCTGCTTCGACTGGCTCGTGGCGCTGCTGGCGCTTCCCTTCGCCGAGCCGCAGCAGCTCGGGAGCATCGAGCGGGTGGCGGTCTGGGTTCCGCCGCTGCTCGGGGGCGCGACGGTCGTAGCACTCCACGCGCTCGCGCGTCGGCACTTCGACGCAGGCACCGCGCTGCTCGCCGGAGCGCTGCTGGCAGTGCTGTCGGGGCATTTCTGGTACTCGCAGCTCGGCTTCGTGGACCATCACGCCGCGGAGGCGCTCACCGCGACCTGGCTCCTCGCCGCGACGATGAATCTCCTCGACCGCGAGGCGCGCGCACAGAGCTTGCGTCTCGCCGTCGTCGTGCAGGGGCTGGCACTCGCCGCGGCGCTGCTCCTCTGGCCGGGAAGCCTCCTCTACGCGGCGATCGCGGAGGCGGGGCTCGTCGCCGCCTGGCTCGCGCACGCTGGGGCGGCGCGGGCGATCGCGTTCGCGCGCGCTTTTGCCGGCGTCCAGCTGGTGGCGCTCGCGGCGCTGCCGCCCCTCGCGGCGGCGGCAGGACCGACTCCCTTCGGCCCCTGGAGCCCCCTGGTGCTTTCGCGTTTCCAGCCCTTCGCGTTCGCCGCGCTCGCCGCGATCGGAGCCGCCTGCGCGCTGCTGTGGCAGCGCCGGCCCTCGCTTGCGGCCACGCCACAGCTGCGTGCGGCCTGCGTCGGCGTCGCGGCGCTCGCGGTCGTGGCCCCCATGCTGCCCGAGATCCTGCCTGGAGCGGGCGACGCCTGGAGCTGGCTCGGGCGGCGCGAGAGCTTCCAGGCGCAAGTGGCCGAGTCGCAGCCCTTGCTGCTCGACGCGTCCGGCAGCGCTATCGACATCGGCGTCGCCGCGGCCCGCCTCTCGTGGTTCGCGTTCGTCTCCCCGCTCGCACTGCTCGCGGCTGCGCTCTGGGCCTGGCGGCGACCCGCGCGCGCTTCGCTGCTGCTGTGGGTCGCCTGGACCGCCGCGCTCCTCGTGGTCACACTGCTCCAGCGCCGCTTCTTCAACTCCTTCTCGGTCTGTCTGGCGCTCCTCTTCGCCTGGAGTGCGTGCGCGCTGCGCGGCTGGATCGCACGCGCGCTCGCGGACCGAGACAGTGCGCGGCGCGCCGCGACCGCGCTGCTCGCGGCAGCTGTCCTCGCCTGTCTGGTCCCGGTTGCCGAGAGCTACCGCCTCCCGGTGGCGGCGCTCTTCGACGACGCGGCGCGGGGGCCGGTTCACGTCGCGCCGAGCCTCGTGCGCCGGCGCGCGATGCTCGAGCTCGCGATCTGGATGAGCCGCCGCACCCCGGCGACCGCCGGCTGGCTGGACCCCACGCGCCGACCGGGCTACGGCGTGCTCGCGCCCTGGGAGATCGGACACATCCTCCAGTACGTTGCGCGCCGCCCCAGCGTGGTCGACAACTTCGGGGACGACCTCGGGGAGGCCGGCTTCGAGCGGGCGCGCGCCTACTTTGCGAGTGAGGAGCCGGCTGCGTCGCAGATCCTCGACGAGCTCGGCGCGCGCTACGTCGTGGCCCAACGCGAGCCGCCCTTCCTCGGGCCGGTGCCCGACGAGCGCTCGATGTTCGCCTCGCTCTACTACTTCGATGGAAGCGCGAGCCCGGCAGGGGAGGGATCCCTGGCGAGCCTTCAGGTGCCGGCGCTCGAGCGCCATCGACTGGTGTACGAGTCGACCCTCCAGCTGGCGGTCGCTCCCGATGCGCCGGCCTTCTACAAGGTCTTCGAGCACGTCGCCGGCGCTCGAGTCGAGGGCCTCGCTCCGCCGCACACGAGCGTGGAGGCGCGGCTGGGGCTCCGGACGAATCGGGGTCGGGAGCTCGTGATCCGCACGAGCACACGCGCCGACGCGCAGGGACGCTACCGGCTGCGGCTTCCCTACTCGAACCGCGGCGAGCCGCCTTCGGTGCGGACGGCGCCGGCCTGGGAGCTCGCGTGCGAGAACGAGCAGGCGACGCTCGTGGTCGAGGAAGTACAGGTGCGCTCCGGCGGCTCGCTCGCCGGGCCGCGCCTGTGCCTCGGGCGCGACGCAGCGGAGCCGGGCGCGCGCCCGGCCGGTGATGCAGCCGGCCTGCGATAGGATACGGGCATGGGGGAGCGACGCTTCGACCTCGTCGTGGTCGGTTCGGGACCCGGGGGCTACGTGGCCGCGATCCGAGCGGCACAGCTCGGGCTGAACGTCGCGGTCGTCGAGCGCGAGGAGCTCGGCGGGATCTGTCTCAACTGGGGCTGCATCCCGACCAAGGCGCTCTTGCGCACCGCCGAAATCCATCACCTGCTGCACCACCTCGACGCGTTCGGCCTGAGTGTCGGCGAGGTGAGCTTCGACGCGAAGAAGGTGGTCGAGCGCTCGCGCGAGGTGGCGCGCCGCCTCGCCGGCGGCGTGAAGCAGCTGCTGCGCAAGAACCAAGTCAGCGTCGTTTCAGGTCACGCTCGGCTCGCCGGACGCGGCCGCGTCGAGGTGACGCGCGAAGGGGAGAGCGAGCTGCTCGGGGCCTCGCAGGTGATCCTCGCGACCGGCGCCAGGCCCCGCACGCTCCCGGGGCTCGAGCCGGACGGCGAGGTCGTGTGGACCTACAAGGAGGCGATGGTCCCGGCCGAGATCCCCGGCTCGCTTCTCGTGGTGGGATCGGGCGCGATCGGGATCGAGTTCGCGAGCTTCTACCGCGACATGGGATCCGAGGTCGCGGTGGTCGAGATCCTGCCGAGGATCCTCCCGGTCGAGGACGCGGACATCTCGGCCGCGGCGCGCAAGGCCTTCGAGCGGCGCGGGATCGAGATCCATACCGAGGCCAGCGTTCACCGGCTCCGCCGCGATGGAGATCGCGTGATCGCGATGCTCGATCTCGGCGACGGCAAGCCGGTCGAGCGCGCCTTCGACCGCGCAATTCTCGCCGTCGGCATCACCGGCAACGTCGAAGACCTGGGCCTCGAGGGCACGGCCGTGAGGGTCGAGAAGGGACACGTGGTCGTCGACCGCTGGCTCGCCACCGACGAAGCGGGGGTCTATGCGATCGGAGACCTGGTCGGGCCGCCGTGGCTGGCCCACAAGGCGAGCCACGAGGGGGTGCTCTGCGTCGAGCGCATCGCCGGGGTCGAAGGCGTCCATCCGCTCGATCCCACGCTCGTCCCGGCCTGTACCTACTCTCGCCCGCAGGTGGCGAGCGTCGGGCTCACCGAGCGCGCGGCCGCCGAGCGGGGCATCGAGCTCCGCGTCGGCCGCTTCCCCTTCGTCGCGAATGGCAAGGCGATCGCGTCCGGGGATTCGGAGGGCTTCGTGAAGACGATCTTCGACGCCCGCACCGGAGAGCTCCTCGGCGCACATCTGATTGGCCCCGAGGTGACCGAGCTGATCCACGGCTTCGCGTTGGCGCGTACGCTGGAGAGCACCGAGGCGGAGCTGCTCCGCGCGATCTTTCCCCACCCGACGCTCTCCGAGTCGCTCCACGAAGCGGTCCTCGCGGCGTTCGGCCGGCCGCTGCACATCTGACGGCTCCAGTGGGACGCACCCGCGGGCAGGCGGCGGCGCCCCGACGCATCGCGACGGCGCTCTGCGCGCTCGCGATCGCGTCGAGCGGATGTGGCCGCGAGCCGGAGCCGGTGCGTTCGGTCGTACTGATCGTCGTCGATACCTTGCGCGCGGATCACCTCGGAACCTATGGGCACCCCGCGGCGACCTCGTCCGCGCTCGACCGTCGGGCGTTGCAGGGCGCCCTTTTCGAGCGCGCCTTCGCGCCGTCGTCGTGGACCCTCCCGAGCTTCGCGTCGCTCTTCACGGGGGTGTGGCCGGCCGCGCATGGAGTCGGACGCGAGCCCGGCGCGGAGAAGGACTACACGGCGCTTTCGGGGCAGCTGCGCGTGCTCGCCGAGATTCTCGCGGAGCGAGGCTTCGAGACCGCCGCAATCGTGAACAACCCCTTCCTGCACCCCGGCTTCGGACTCGCGCGCGGCTTCGAAGTCTACCGTTACGTGTACGGCAACCTGCTGCACCAGCCGCGCGCGAGCCAGATCGCCTGGGCGGGACTCCGCTGGCTCGACGAGCGCGATCCGAGCCGCCGCTTCCTGCTCGTGCTGCATTTCTTCGACCCCCACCTGAGCTACGACCCGCACGCCTCCGTGCGCGGCACCTTCACGTCTGGCTACCGCGGATCGCTCGAGCTCCCGGTCGGCGGCTTCGGGCCGGCGAGCAACTCGACCTGGCTGCCGCCCGATCCGGAAGACCGCCACTTCGTCTCCGCGGCCTACGACGAGGAGGTGCTCTTCGTGGACCGACAGCTCGAGCGCTTCTTCGCGGGTCTCGAGGAGCGGGGGCTCGCTGAGGAGACGCTCGTCGTGCTGACCGCGGACCACGGTGAGGAGCTCTTCGACCACGGTGGCTTCGAGCACGGGCACTCGCTCTACCAGGAGATCCTGCACGTTCCGCTCGCGGTCTGGGGCCCGGGGGTGCTGCCCGGACGCATCGATGCACCCGTGTCGCTCGTCGACGTGCTGCCGACCCTGCTCGAGGCACTCGCCTTGCCGTCTGTCCCGGACCTCGACGGCACGTCGCTGTGGCCCTTGCTCGTGAAGCGGCAGCCGCTCCCCGAGCGGCCGATCGTCGCGGAGGGAACCCTTCACGGTCCGGAGCGGCGCGCGCTCGTGCGCTGGCCATGGAAGCTCGTCGAGGTGGACGGCGGCCCGCCCCGGCTCTTCGACCTCGAGCGCGACCCGGCTGAGGAGCACGATCTCGCCGCCTCGGAATCGGAGCGGCTGGGGACACTCGGCGAGGAGCTCTCGCGCCTGCGTGCGCGTGCCGGATCGACGGCCTCAGCGCCCGAGATCGACGAACAGATCCGGCGCGACCTCTCCGGCCTCGGCTATCTCGAGTAGTCCGCTCCGGCGGGCGACGCTTCGACGCAAGAGCTGAAGCCGGAGGCAACCCACCTGCGTGCCCCAGGGGTCCGACGCCGGGGGGACGGCTGCAGCGCCCTTCAAGAGAAGAAGTTGTTGAGGGAAGAGAGCGCTGGGTCGCGGAGCTCCATCGTCGCGCTGCCTGGGCCTGTCGAGGCCGGCGGCGGTCGCCCCGAGCGGTCGCCGCCCGGTTTGGATCGGAGCCAGCTCGCCCGGGAGCCCGCAGGGTCCCGATGCGCTCAGCTCCCCGGAACCTCCGCCGGATCGACGAGCCCGTGTCGCCGCCAGCCGACCGAGAGCAGCCAGGTCCGAGACATTGCCACCTCGGGTTCCTCCAGCGCATCGGGCGGCGGCTCGCGCGAGCCGGGCACGCGGCTCCAGCCGTCGAACCAGCGGCCCGAGGAGGCCGCATCGAGCAGCTCGGGCGGTGAGGCGCCGT
>CAYPSI010000062.1:0-8747 GCA_964413375.1 uncultured Spirochaetales bacterium
GCATCGAGGCCGCCGATCACGCTCTTCGGGAGGTAGGCGATGCTCCCCCCGCCGGCCTGCCCCGCTTCCTGCACGAGCTCGAGGAGCTCCTCGCGCGATGCGAAGCGGCTCGCGATCGGTTCTCCCGCGCCGTCCACCTGCGTCGGCGCATGCGAAGACGAGAAGCCCGCGGCACCCGCGGCCATCGCCTCGCTGACGAGACGGCGCATCTGCGCGATCTCGTCGGGAGTGGCCGGCCGCTCGCTCGCAGCCTCTCCCATCGCGAAGCGCCGCAGGCTCGAGTGGCCGACGTAGCAGGTGAGGTTCACCCCGAGGCGACCCGCGCGGGCCGCCAGGTACTGCGGGAAGCTCTCGAAGTCCCATTTGACGCCGTCGAGCGCGATCGGAGCCATTCCCTCGACGGCCGCGAACATCGCCTGGATGTAGGGCCGGTCCTGCGCGCGCGTGGGCGCGATCGAGAAGCCGCAGTTTCCGGCGAGGACGGTCGTGACACCGTGGTAGCAGGAAGAAGTGGCCCAGGGATCGAAGCTGAGCTGCGGGTCGTAGTGGGTGTGCAGGTCGATGATGCCCGGCGCCACGATGAGCCCGTCGGCGTCGAGAGTGCGCTCCGCTGGCTCGCGCGCGGACACGTGTCCGACGGCGGCGATGCGCCCACCGGAGATCGCCACGTCGGCGCGTCGGCGCGCGAGTCCCGTCCCGTCGACGACGATGCCACCGCGGATCACGAGCTCATGAGCCATCGTCTTCCCCCGAGAGGTACTCCTCGAAGGTTCCGAGCAGCACCCGCAGCGCGCGGTCCGTGTCCCGAAGCTTCGCCGCGGAGAGCGGCGCCAGCAGGTCCTGCGACGCGGCGAGGAAGGCGTGGAAGACGCGGTCCTGCAGCTCGAGACCCGGCCGGGTCAGCGAAACCAGCGAGCCCCGCCCGTCGTCGGGATCGGGCAGCCGCCGCACCAGACCGGCTTCCTCGAGGCGCTTCAGGATCTTCGTCATCCCGCCCGAGGAGCGGTCGAGCTCGTTGGTGAGCTCGCTCGGCGAGAGCTCGTAGGGGCGACCGGCGCGGCGCAGCATCGCGAGCACGCCGTAGTCGCTGCGGGCGAGGTCGAAGGGCCCGAGCACCTCGCTCTCGAAGGCGTCGAGCAGCAGGGAGAGGCGGGCGAGGCGCACGAGGGGCGGCAGCGCGCCGGTATCGACGCCGCGGTACTCCCGCCGCCAGGCGCTGCCGAGCGCGTCGATCCAGTCCGTCGGGGCCGCCACCATCCCGGCGAGCCTACGCCCGAGAAAGCTTTCCGGCAAGATAAATCAGCCTGGGTCCCGGCAGCTGCGGAAGCGCTTGCGGGGCAGGCGCTCACGAGGGGGGGCAGAGGACCCGCGGCGGCCCCGTCGACGGCTCAGTTGCTTGCGTTGGCGCCCTGCTGGAGCGACTCCAGCACGCTGTCGAGGCTGAAGCTGCCCGGCTTCTGGCGCGGAGGGAACTGCTTGAACGTGGCCAGGAACTGCCCGACGTACTGTTGCGCCGGGACCAGCAGGAAGACGTGCTCCACCCTCCAACGCTCGTAGTCCATTGCCTCCTGGTCGGCCGTCTCGAAGGGGTCCGAGCGCAGATTGAAGAGCTTGGGTAGACGCAAGCTGACGAAGGGATCCTGCCAGACGTCCATGCCGTGCGCCCTCTGCTCTGCGAAGACGAGCTTCCACTGGTTGAAGCGCAGCGCCACGAGCGAGCCGTCGTCGTTCCAGTAGAAGAACTCCTTGCGCGGGTTGGGGCCTCTGCCGGCCAGGGTGTCGCTGAGGTCGTAGCCGTCGAGGTGCACCTTGAAGGTCTTGCCGTTGGCCTTGTAGCCGGTGAGCAGCTTCTGCTTCAGCTGCGGCTCGCCCGCCGCCGCCACGAGGGTGGGGACCCAGTCCTCGTGCGAGACGACGTCGTTCACGACGCTCCCGGGCTTGATCGTGCCGGGCCAGCGCACGAGGGTCGGTACGCGGTAGCCGCCCTCCCAGTTCGTGTTCTTCTCGCCGCGGAAGGGCGACTGGCCGCCATCGGGCCAGGTAAACTTCTCGGCGCCGTTGTCGGTCGAGTACATGACGATGGTGTTGTCCGCGAGGCCGAGCTCGTCCAACGCATCGAGCACCGCGCCGACCTGGCCGTCGTGCTCGACCATGCCGTCGGGATAGATCCCGAGGCCAGTCTTGCCTTCTCTCTCCGGGTTGAGCCGCGTCCAGATGTGCATGCGGGTGAAGTTGACCCAGAGGAAGAAGGGCTTGTCGGCCTGCTTCGCGCGCGCGAGGTAGTCGATCGCGCCCTTCGCGAACTCGTCGTCGATGGTCTCCATGCGCTACTTGGTGAGCGGCCCGGTACTCTCGATCTTCTGCGTGCCGTCCGGCTTCGCAAAGGAGTGGATCACGCCGCGCGTCCCGAACCTCTTGCGCAGCTCGGGGTCCTTGAAATAGTCCGGGTGCTCCGGCTCGTCCTCGGCGTTCAGGTGGTAGAGCGAGCCGAAGAACTCGTCGAAGCCGTGTGCCGTGGGCAGATGCTCGTCGCGGTCGCCGAGGTGGTTCTTGCCGAACTGGCCGGTCATGTAGCCCTGCTGCCTGAGCAGATCGGCGAGCGTCGGGTCTTCCTTCTGCAAGCCCTCCTTGGCGCCGGGCAGGCCGACCTTGAGCAGGCCGGTACGGAAGGGCGATTGCCCGGTGATGAACGCGGCGCGGCCGGCGGTGCAGCTCTGCTGGCCGTAGGAGTCGGTGAAGAGCGCGCCCTCCTCGGCGAGGCGGTCGATGTTCGGCGTCTTGTAGCCCATCATCCCCTGGTTGTAGGCGCTGACGTTCCAGTAGCCGACGTCGTCACCCCAGATGATGAGGATGTTGGGCTTCTTCTGCTGTGCCACCGCGGGGAGCGCCACGGCCACGAGCGCCATCGCTGCCAGCCCGCTGGACCATCGGATCATCCGTCTCATCATTTCGCTCCTTTGCAGTGATCTAGCCGTCGCTATGCGTCGACGAGCGGCGGCTGCAATGTCGCAGCCCCTTCCGGGTTCGATGTGTGTAGCAGAAACGTGGGGCCGGGCCGCAGGACAGCGTGCAGGTCGAGACACGGGTCGCGGCGACCCGGAGCTGGGCCGGAAGGATCCATGCGCCGGCGGCGGGGCTCTGGCAAGATGTTGCGCCCCGGAGGACCCGTTGGCGGCCACCGCTCCCCCCGCTCCCGCGTCGAGCTCCGATCCGGAACGGCCCGCCGCATTCACGCCGGGCTACGCCAACTACGTGCTCGGCGTGCTCGTGCTGATGAACCTGTTGAACCACGTCGATCGCAACATCGTCTCGGTGCTGCTCGAGCCGATCCGCTCGGAGTTCCAGGCCTCGGACGAGTGGATGGGCCTGCTCACCGGGATGGCCTTCATGCTGGTCCACGCGACGATGGGCATCCCGATCGCGCTCTGGGCCGACCGCGGCTCGCGGCGTGCGATCGTGGCACTCGGGCTCGCGGTCTGGAGCGCGATGACGGCGCTCTCGGGCCTGGCGCGGAGCTTCCCGCAGCTCCTCTTTCTGCGCATGGGGGTGGGGATCGGCGAGGCCGCCGGGACGCCGCCCTCCCACTCGATGATCTCCGATTACTTCCCGCCCGAGCGGCGCGCGACGGCGCTCGCGACCCAGGCGCTCGGGCTCCACGCCGGCATCGCGTTCGGCTACGTCGCGGCCGGCTGGCTCGGCCAGTACATCGGCTGGCGGGCAACCATGGTGGTTGTCGGCATCCCCGGACTGGTGCTGGCTCTCGTGGTCGCGACGACGGTGAAGGAGCCGCCGCGGAAGACGAAGGTCGCCGCGCATCCGCTCGGCGAGGTCGTGCGCTTCCTCGCCGGGCAACGTGCCTACCTATTCCTGCTGGTGGCGGCCTCCTTCCACGCGATGGCGGGCTACTCGATGGCGCACTGGGGTCCGACCTTCCTGCTGCGCGTGCACGAGCTCTCCCTCGCGTCCGTAGGCAGCTGGCTCGGCGTCTTCGCCTTCTTCGCGGGAGGAGGGGGGGCGCTGCTCGGTGGGCGAATGGCCGATCGCCTCGGCCGCCGCGATCCGCGCTGGTATGCGTGGACGGCGGCCATCGCCGCCTTCGCCTCGCTGCCCTTCGGCCTGGGCTTCCTGCTCTTCGAATCCCCCGTCGCCGCGGTCGCCTGCTACGCGCCGCAGACGCTCGCGATCGCGCTCTACAACGGCCCCCTCTACGCGATGAACCAGGCGCTCGCGAGGCCGCGCATGCGCGCGATGGCCGTGGCGATCCACCTCTTCGTCGTGAGCATCGTCGGCGGTGGCCTCGGGCCCTGGATCGTCGGGCGCGCGAGCGACACACTCCGCGCGACCCAGGGTGAGCTCGGCATCCGCACCGCGTTGCTCGGTGTCTTCGTCGTGGGGGTCTCCGCGGCGGGCTTCTTCTATCTCCTGACGGCGCGCACGCTCGCGCGCGACTTCGAGGCGGCGAGGGAATGACACGACACGACGATCGGATCGTCTTCTGTCTCGGCTATCCCGCGCTCCAGGAAGCTCGCCACGTGCAGCGTCTGCGAGATCTCGACCCGCGTGTCGACGTCGTGACGCTGCCGGTCGATCCGAAGAGCGCGTGGGTGACGGTCGCCCCGAAGGATCCCCACGACGAGCCGCCGCCCTGGGCGGTCGGCGTCGCCGCGCTGCGCCGGCGCGCGCTCGAGCAGGCCCACGTGCTCCTGGCGCTCCATACGCCGCAGGACCTGATGCGCCTCGCGCCGCAGCTGCGCTGGATCCAGGGCATCGGCGCGGGGGTGGAGCAGTTTGCGAAGGCCGGCGTGCTGCGCGAGCGCGTCGTCGTGACCAACGCCTCGGGCGTCTCCTCGGCCTCGATGGCCGAGTTCGTGATCGGGCGGCTCCTCCAGGTGTGGAAGCGCTTCCGCGAGGCAGACCGCCACCAAGGGGCGCACGCCTACGAGCGGATCTACGGGCGCACCTTCGCCGGCTCGACACTCGGGATCGTGGGCATGGGCAGCATCGGCCGCGCGGTGGCGGAGCGCGCCCGCGCGCTCGGCCTGCATGTGCTGGGGCAGAGGCGGAGCGCCGCCGCCGGAGGAGACCCCGGGCCTGCGGACGAGCTCTTCGGCCCCGAGCGGCTACACGAGATGCTCGCGCGCTGCGACGCGGTCGTCGTGGCAGCGCCGGAGACGCCCGAGACCTTCCATCTGATCGATGCCGCCGCGCTCGCCGCGATGCCCGCGGGTTGCGTGTTGGTGAACGTCGCGCGCGGCTCGCTCGTCGACGAAGCGGCCCTCGTCGCGGCGCTTCGCGCCGGTCACCTGGGTGGCGCGGCACTCGACGTCTTCGAAGAGGAGCCGCTGCCGGGCGAGAGCCCCCTCTGGGACCTCCCGAACGTCTACGTCTCCGCGCACTCGTCGGTCTCCGTCGACCGCTACCTCGACGACGTCTTCGAGCTCTTCGTCGACAACGCCGGCCGCTACCTGCGCGGCGAGGTGCTGCGCAATCGCGTCGACATGGCCGTGCTGGGGTTTCGCTGAGTCGTGGGCTTCTACGACCCCTACGACGACGCCGTGCTCGAGGATCCGGTGCCGGTATACGCGAGACTGCGCCGGGAATCCCCGGTCCTCTACCTCGAGCGCTACGACGCGTACTTTCTCGCGCGCTTCGAGGAGGTCTGGCGGGCCTTGCAGAGCCCGAAGCTCTCGGTCGCGAAGGGCATCACGCCGTCGAACCTGCTGCTCGGGGCGCCGCCCCTCGACCGGATGCCGAGCCAGATGGATCCGCCCCGCCACAGCGAGGTCCGCGGACTCGTGGCGCGCCACTTCCGCCCGACGGCGGTGCGCGAGCTCGAAACGGCGATGCGCGAGATCGCCGGCGGGCTGCTCGACGAGCTCGTTCCGCGGCGTCGCTTCGATGCCGCGCGCGACTTCGGCGCGCCGCTCGCGTCGCGCGTCGCGTGCATGCTGACGGGACTTCCCCGCGAGGATGCGGACACGCTGGGCGAATGGATCAACGGCTTCTTCCACCGCCGGCCTGAACAACGAGGAGAGACCGAGCTGGCGGAGCGCGTCGGTCGCGAGCTCTTCGGCTACGTCGCTGAGCAGGTCCGCCGCCTGCGCCGGGACCCGGAGCGGGCCGAGGGCGTCGCGCACACGCTGCTGACCTGCGTGCCCGGAACGAAGCCGCTGGACGACGAGGACGTGACGGCGGCGCTCGTGAACTTCCAGATCGCGGCCACCGACACCTTTCCGAAGGTTCTCGCCGCTGCGCTCCACCGGCTCTGGCAGCACCCCGACCAGCGCCGCAGCGTCGCGGCCCGGCCTGCGCTCGGTTCCGATGCCTTCGACGAGGCCGCCCGCTTCGACACGCCGACGCAGTTCCAGGGGCGCACCGTCCTCGAGGAGCTCGTGGTCGGCTCGCAGCGGCTGTACCCCGGACAAAAAGTCTGCTTCCTGTTCGCGTCGGCGAACCGGGACGAGCTCGAGTTCGCGGATCCCGATCGCTTCGACCTGCTGCGCCGCCCGCGGCGCACCCTGGCCTTCGGTAACGGCACGCACCTCTGCCTCGGCCGACATGTCGCCCGCTCCGAGGCGCGAATAGCGCTCGAGGAGCTGCTGCGGCGGATCCCCGAATACGCCGTCGTGGAGTCCGAGGCGAAGCGCGCGCGCACGGAATACGTCCAGGGCTGGCTGCGCCTGCCGCTCGAGTTCTGAGCCGGGAAGGGGCGCGAGCGCTGCCGCGTGGTACGCTGGGCGGTGAAGCGGGAGGTGGCGTCATGCTCGATCTTCTCGTCCGCGGGGGAACCATCGTCGACGGGTCGGGCGCGCCGCGCTTCAGCGGCGACATCGGCATCCGCGCGGGTCGCATCGCCGCCGTGGGCCGCGTCGAGGAAGCGGCGCGCCGCACGCTCGATGCACGGGGCCTGCTCGTCACTCCCGGCTGGGTCGACGTACACACGCACTACGATGGCCAGGTCACCTGGGATTCGCTGCTCAGCCCCTCCTGCTGGCATGGCGTCACCAGCATCGTGATGGGGAACTGCGGCGTCGGCTTCGCTCCGGTGCGGCCGGGGTCGCACGACTATCTGATCCGGCTGATGGAGGGTGTGGAGGACATCCCGGGGACTGCGCTCGTCGAAGGGATCCGCTGGGAATGGGAGAGCTTCCCGGAATACCTCGATGCGCTCGGCCGCCGTTCCTACGCGCTCGACGTGGCCGCGCAGGTGCCGCATGCGGCGCTGCGCTTCTACGTCATGGGCGAGCGCGGCACGGACCACAGCGAGACGCCGACCCCCGAGGAGGTCGACGCGATGGGGTGCCTCGTGCGGGAGGCGATACTCGCCGGCGCGCTGGGCTTCACGACCTCGCGCACGCGCAACCACCGTGCGAGCGACGGGCGCTTCACGCCGAGTCTCACGGCCAGCGAGGACGAGCTGATCGGGATCGCCCGCCGGATGGGCGAGGCGGGGCAGGGCGTCTTCGAGATCGTCTCGGACTTCGCCGGGCGGGAAGCCGAGTGGGCGATGTTCCGGCGCATGGTCGAGGTGTCGGGTCGCCCGATGTCGATCTCGCTGCTCCAGGCGGACGCGGAGCCCGAGGCGTGGCGACGCTGGCTCGGGATCCTGGCCGAGGCCAATGCTGCGGGGCTGCCGATGAAGGCCCAGGTCGCCGCGCGCGCGGTCGGTGTGCTTCTCGGCCTCGACGCAACGCTGCATCCCTTCTGCAGCCACCCGAGCTGGTCCGCGCTCGCGGCGCTCCCGCGCGCGGAGCGCCTCGCGCGACTGCGCGATCCCGCGCTGCGCTCGCGGCTGCTCGCCGAGAAGCCGGCCGCCGCGATGGCGGGCATCGCCTTCGACTTCGAGCGGCTCTTCGCGCTCGGCGATCCGCCGGACTACGAACCGACGCCCGAGCAGAGCGTTTCCGCCGAGGCGTCGCGCCGCGGTGTTGCGCCAGCCGAGCTCGCCTACGACCTGCTGCTCGCCGACGAGGGCCGGCAGCTGCTCTACCGGCCGGTGATGAACTACAGCCACGGCGACCTTGAGGCGGCGCGCGAGATGCTCCTCGACCCCAACACCGTGCCGGGCCTCGGCGATGCCGGCGCACACGTCGGGCTGATCTGCGACGGGAGCTTCCCGACCTTCCTGCTCTCGCACTGGGGAAAGGACCGCACGCGCGGGGAGAAGCTCCCGGTCGAGTGGCTGGTGAAGAGCCAGACCTCCGACACCGCCACTCTCGTGGGTCTCTGCGATCGGGGGCGCATCGCGCCCGGCATGAAGGCCGATCTCAACCTGATCGACTGGGACGCCCTCGGCGTGCGTCGTCCCGAGATCGTCTTCGATCTCCCGGCCGGCGGCCGGCGCCTCGTGCAGCGCGCGACCGGCTACCGCGCGACGGTCATGTCCGGCGAGGTCACTTTCGAAGACGGCGAGCCGACCGGTGCCCTCCCGGGCCGCCTCGTGCGCGGGGCGCAGCCGGGCCAGCCCTGATCCGACCGTCTCGGGCGCGGCGAATGGCCCGAGCTGAACCTGGCCTCGTCGGTGGAAATGAAAGTGGTGCCACCCACCTTGGTCCCCAGAGCATAGGAGATTCAGGGTGGGTTCTGGCTCAACGTCCGGGTATGGGCGTTATGGCAAGTTCCCTCGGGGGCCATGGGCGGACGTCGTCGAGAAGGAGCTCGGGGCGCGCGAGTACCTGCTCCCGAGCGGCTTCTCCGCCGCCGACATCATGCTCGGCTACGGCCTTCAGCTCGCCAAGCTGATCGGC
>CAYPSI010000063.1:0-3901 GCA_964413375.1 uncultured Spirochaetales bacterium
CCACAGCGTCGGGAAGGGGGAGCACCGCCGTTGCATCCTCCGTGAGGTCGATGTCAGCATTCCCGCCGGCGAGATCGTGATCGTGACCGGGCCTTCGGGTTCCGGGAAGACGACGCTGCTCACGCTGGTGGGGGCGTTGCGAGCGGCGCAGGAGGGCAGCGTGCGCGTGCTCGGCGAGGAGCTGCGCGGCGCTCCCACCCAGACCCTCGAGCGCGTGCGCAGCAGGATCGGCTTCGTCTTCCAATCGCACAATCTGGTCGAGGCGCTCAGTGCGCTCGAGAACGTGGAGCTCGGCCTGCGCGTGCAGCGGCAGCGAAGCCGCAGCGAGATCCGCCGCCTGGCCGCCGAGATGCTCGACGCCGTGGGCCTGGCCTCCCAGCTGCATCAGCGCCCCGAGTCCCTCTCGGGTGGCCAGCGCCAGCGCGTGGCGATCGCCCGCGCGCTCGCGGCAGAGCCCTCGCTGCTGCTCGCGGACGAGCCCACCGCCTCTCTCGACCGCGCCTCGGGTCGGGAGGTGGTGGATCGCATGCAGACCCTCGCCCGCGAGCGCGGCGCCACGATCCTGCTCGTGACCCACGACAACCGCGTGCTCGACGTCGCCGACCGCATCCTCCACCTCGAAGACGGAAGCCTCACGAACTTCACCGACGCGGTGATCGCCAACACCCAGCACATGATGCACCTGCTGGCGCTGACCAAGCGCCGTCAGGATCTCGGCGCCGCGGTCGAGCCGCTCGACGAGAAGGGCTTCGTGGCGATGCTCGAGGAGCTCACCGGCGAATCGGAGCGCTTCCTCGAGAGCACTGCGCTGGCGGGAGACGAGGCCTTTCAGGGCATGCTCTCGCAGGCGCTTTCCGCGTTCACGCGCAAGCTCGCCCAGGTGCTCGACGCCGAGCGGGCATCCTTCTTCCTGGTCGACGCCGAGCGCGCCGAGCTGGTCTTGCGGGTGAGCCAGGACGTCAGCGCGGACCAGGACGTCCGCATCCCGCTCGGCAGCGGCATCGCCGGCGCGGTGGCGAGCAGCGGCGCACCGGTGCGCATCGACGATGCCTATGCAGACCCGCGCTTCAATCCGGAGATCGACCGTCGCACGGGCTTTCGCACCCGCTCGGTGCTCGCGATGCCGGTGCGCGATCGCCAGGGTCAGGTCTTCGGCGTCGCGCAGCTCTTGAACCGCCGTGACGGCCGCCCCTTCGACCCCGCCGACGAGCAGCGCTTCGCGCGCTTCGCCGCTCCCCTCGGCCTGATCCTCGAGTCCTGGCAGCGCCTCGATCGCTGGTCCCGCAGCCGGATCTGAGCGCCCGCAAGGGCCCCACGGCCCGGGCGGATCGCCGCTTCGGAGAGTGACTGCGGCGCACTTCAACCGGGGTTTCGATGCATCCGTGGTCGCGAAGGATCGTGTCTCTCGTCTCGTGCTCGCTGCGGCTCGGGTTCGTAGCCTGTGCTTCGGGGGGCGGCGGCAGCAGCGAGCCGGCAGCGGCGCCGAGCTCCGACAGCGCGGCGGCTCCGAAGCCGCCGAAGGGCGTCGCGGCGCCCGCGGGCAGCAAGCTCGCGAAGGTTGCGATCGGAATGAAGCCCGAACAGGTCGAGGAGATCATGGGCGATCCCACCAAGCAGATCACGTACAGGACCGGGAAGATGTGGATCCCCTGGTACTTCGGCCCGACGCACCAGACCGACTGGAAGTACAAGGGCGTGGGCCGCGTCGTGTTCGTGAACAATCACCCAGCTCTTCCTGGTCGACGCCGAGCGCGCCGAGCTGGTCTTGCGCGTGAGCCAGCGCGAATCAGGGCGGGCGCGGCCTCGCACTCCTCACAACCACTTCGCCCGGCGCAGGCGCCGGAACACCCAAAGGTCGATGACCAGCATCATCAGGAGTGCGAAGGGGTAGCCGTAGCGCCAGCCAAGCTCCGGCATGGCGCGGAAGTTCATCCCGTAGATGCCGGCGATCATCGTCGGGACCGCGATCAACGCTCCGTAGCCAGCGAGTCGTTTGGTGACCTCGGTCTCCTGGATGGTGATCAGCGACAGGTTCACCGAGATCGCGGTGATGATCGTATCGCGGGCTCCGTCGATGGACTGATTGAGTCGCACCAGGTGATCGGCGACGTCTCGGAAGTAGTCCTGGAGCGGCGCGCAGAGCGCCGGCACCCGCCCGCCGTAGAGCCTGCTGAGGGACTCGAGCAGCGGATTGATCGCGTGCTTGAGCACCATGAGCTTGCTCTTCAGGTCGTAGAGAGCCTCGAGGTTGCCGCGCGCGCCCTCGTTCCGGAAGATGCGCGCCTCGATCGCCTCGAGCTCGGTCTCGATCTGGTCGAGCACCGGGAAGTAGCGGTCCACGGTCGCATCCATCAGCGCGTACAACACGTAGGCCGGACCGTGCTTCAGAAGCTCGGGCTCCTGCTCGCAGCGCGCGCGTACGTCCGTGAAGCCGCGCTCGACGCCGCGACGCACCGACACCGCGTAGTTCCAGCCGATGAAGATCGCGACCTCGCCGACCCGCAGCTCGCCCTCGATCGGCTCGACGAGATGCAGCACCGCGAAGAGCGAGTGGTCGAACTCGTCGACCTTCGGCCGCTGGTGACCGTGCCGTGCGTCCTCGACCGCGAGCGGATGCAGCCCGAACTGGGCCTGCAGCGTGGCGAGCTCGGCATCGGTCGGCTCCGCAAGCGCGACCCAGACGAAGCAACCCGCCTGCTCGAGGGTGCCGCGAATCTCGTCGACGGAGACGTCAGCGAGCTTCCTGCCGTGCTGATAGGCGACACAGTTGACGATCATGCCAGGAGTCTAGATGGGCCCCGTGTGGACCGCGGCAGTATACAATGCCCGCGCTAGCGGGGAAGGACGGCAGGGACGGTCCCTCCCCCGGGCGGATCGCCGCTTCGGAGCTAGACTGCGGCGCACTTCAACTGGGGGTTTCGATGCATCCGTGGTCGCGAAGGATCGTGTCTCTCGTCTCGTGCTCGCTGCTGCTCGGGTTCGTAGCCTGTGCTTCGGGTGGCGGCGGCAGCAGCGAGCCGGCAGCGGCGCCGAGCTCCGGCAGCGCGGCGGCTCCGAAGCCGCCGAAGGGCGTCGCGGCGCCCGCGGGCAGCAAGCTCGCGAAGGTTGCGGTCGGAATGAAGCCCGAACAGGTCAAGGAGATCATGGGCGATCCCACCAACCAGATCACGTACATGACCGGGAAGATGTGGATCCCCTGGTACTTCGGTCCGACGCACCAGACCGACTGGAAGTACAAGGGCGTGGGCCGCGTCGTGTTCGTGAACAATCGCTGGTCGGGACAGATCCAGAGCGTGTCGCGGATCGATTACGACCCGGCGGAAGCCGGGCAATAGACGAGCAGCAAGCGGAGCGCCCGGCCCGTCATCTGGCGGCGTCACCTGGCGGGGCGGGCTCCGCTCCGCTCGCCCGCGACGCTCAGGATCCGCCGAGTCGCGCGCGCGGAATCCGGACCTCGAAGCGCTCCACGACCATCGCGTTCGCGCGCACCTTGTCCTCGGTCGAGTGGAGCAGCCGCTTCCCGCTCGCGTCGAACACCCGCAGGTAGAGATCGGGGAGCGTCTCGTGAATATCCTTGAACTGGACCTCCGAGTACGAGATATCGAACTCGCCGGCGGCGTTGGTATGAGTATCGCCGAGGTGGTCGTCGAGGATCAGATCCTTGTCGTACGCGCGCACGAGCAGGCCCTCGAGCGGTTGGCCCGACTCGTCCTCGATCACCGTTCCGAAGACACGCATCACAGGCTCCAAGGCTGGGGAACCTCAAATATTATGGGTGAACCTCGCCCGGTGCAAGCTGGAAACGGCGCCCCACGCTGGGCACGCCCGCTTCGCTCGCCTACGCTGGGCGCGACGGGCGCTCACCGCTCGACACAGGAGACCGTCGCATGAGGTTCATCCG
>CAYPSI010000064.1:0-1669 GCA_964413375.1 uncultured Spirochaetales bacterium
GACCAGCGTGCGCTCGATCTCGGCGGCGAGGTCGAGCGGCGGATCGAGCTCCTTGAGACCGCGCCGCAAGAGCGGCGCCAGGCACTCGGCGAGGGCCTCGCCTGCCGCGGGCAGGGACGCGAGCGACGTGCCGAGCGCCACCAGGTCGCGCGGGGCGGCGGTGCCGAGCGTGATCCGGCCGAGGATGCGGTCGAGGTCCTGCACCCGCGCCAGGGCCTCTCGCAGCCGCCCCCGGTCGAGGGCGCGGAAAGCCAGCTCCTCGACGGCGTCGAGCCGGTCCTGGATGCGCTCCATCTCGACGAGCGGGCGCAGGATCCAGTCGCGCATGGCCCGGCCGCCCATCGCCGTCTTGGTGTGGTCGAGCACGTCCATGAGCGTGCCGCGGCGGCTGCCGTCGGCCAGGCTCTCGACGAGCTCGAGGTTGCGGCGCGTGAGCGAGTCGATCGCGAGCACGTCCTGCGACGTGCGCGTGACGAGCGTCGTGACGTGGCCGAGATCGCGCTTCTGCGTCTCGCGCAGGTAGCGCAGTGCCGCGCCGGCGGCGGCCGTCGCCAGCGGCAGCGTCTCGCAGCCGAAGGCCTCGAGCGTCGCGACGCCGAAGTGGGCCAGAAGCTCGCGGCGAGCCCGCTCCAGCTCGAAGGCCCGGTCCTCGACCGGGGCGCGCGGGATCTGGCCCTCGGGCTGCGCGGGGTCGCGGAGCCACTCGGGCAGCGCAACGCTGCCGCGCAGCAGCAGCTCGCGCGGCCGGGTCGCGCCGATCTCGTCGCGCAGCCGCTCGAAGCGGCCCGCTCCGTCCCACTCGGCGACGGCAAACTCGCCGGTCGTGGCCTCGAGCCACGCGATCCCGATGCTGGCGGGGCCGGGCTCGATCGCCATCACGAACGAGGTCTCGCCCGCGTCGAGCGCGTCGGGCTCGAGCTGGGTGGCGGGCGTGATGACGCGGACCACCTCGCGCTTGACGACGCCCTTGGCCGTGCGCGGGTCCTCCATCTGCTCGCACAGCGCCACCCGGAAGCCCTGCCGCACCAGCCGGGCGATGTAGCCGGGGCCCGCGTGGTAGGGCACCCCGCACATCGGGACGGGCTCGCCGTCCTTGTCCTTAGAGCGCGAGGTGAGCGCGATCTCGAGCGCGCGCGAGGCCACGACCGCGTCTTCGAAAAAAAGCTCGTAGAAGTCGCCCATGCGGAAAAACAGGAGCGCATCCGGATGCTCGGCCTTCATCCGGTGGTACTGCTGCATGGCCGGGGTAGGAGCGAGTGCCTGGGACGGCATGGGGGAAGGTGGAGTATAAGCTAGCCCGTGCGCGTCCTCGCCGTCGACACGACGTCGCCGCGGGGCAGCCTGGCGGTGGCCGACGAGTCGTGTGTGCTCGCCGAGACGCGCGTGGTGACGGAAGCGGGGCACTCGCCCTGGCTGCTCCCGGCTGTCGACGAGGCGCTGCGCGGGCTGGGGCTCGCGCCCGCCGAGATCGATCTGTTCGCCGTCACCAGCGGGCCCGGCTCGTTCACGGGGCTGCGCGTCGGCCTTGGCACCGTGCAGGGCCTGTCGCTCGCGAGCCGAAAGCCGTGCCTCGGTCTGCCCACCCTCGATGTCGTCGCCCACGCCGTGGCCGGCGCTTCGGGTTCGATCGTGGCGATCCTCGAGGCGTTTCGCGGCGAGGTGTTCTGGG
>CAYPSI010000065.1:0-3754 GCA_964413375.1 uncultured Spirochaetales bacterium
GGGCGGTCGCACCCACGCCGGGACTTCCGGCGCGGCTGCGCGTGCTGGTGCCGGCCGACGAGATGAAGGAGATGTTCTCGTTCGAGGCGACCGGCCAGCCCGGCTTCGAGCGCGAGCTGATCGAGGGCTTCTGCCGGATCCACGGGCTCGGTCTCGAGGTCGTCAAGGTCAAGGACTTCGAGCAGATCATTCCCATGCTGCTGCGGGGCGAGGGTGACGTGATCACGGGCATCGTCGACACCGAGGCGCGGCGGCAGAAGGTGGCGTTCACGAGCGAGGTGTTCCCGATCCGCCACATGGCGATCTCGCGGCGGCCCGCTCCCGTCGTGAAAACCCTCGACGTGCTGCGTGCGCGCCGAGTGGGAGTGATCCCGGGCACGAGCTGGGAGCAGGCCGTGATCGACGCCGGGGTCCCGAAGGCCAAGCGTGTGGCGTTCCGCGACGCCGAGTTGCTGGTCGGCGGGCTGCGCGACGGGAGGATCGAAGTGGCCGTGATGACTGTCTTCGACTTTGCGCTGGCCAAGAAGCACGACGCCGATCTCGAGGCGGGTGCCTTCGTCGGCAAGCCGGGTGCGGCGGCGCTCGCGGTGCGACCGGAGGACGGCCGGCTGCTCGAGGCGCTGAACGGCTACCTGCAAGGGATGAGGCAGGCGCGCCACACGCTGCTGTTCAAGTACCTGAGCGAGGAAGCGCTGATGCTGATCGCGCAGGCGCGGCGCGAGTAATCGCATGTCGTCGGTACGTACCAGCTGGATCGTGACCGCGGCTGCGCGGGGCACGGAGGGTGACAGGATGCTTGCAGAAGAGCTTCACGAGCAGGAGACGACTCCAGGCGAGGAGCGGTTGATCGACGCATCGGGAAACGAAAGGCGGCGCGCGCTGCGCCGCAAGCTCCCGTTCGGCCGCGGGGCGGTAATGCTGATCGGGGACCGAGCCCACATCGTCGGCCTCGCCGACGTCAGCGTGACCGGGGCCTACCTCTCGACGCGGGCGCCCGTGGCGAAGGGCGAGACGCACGTGCTGCGGCTGCTGCTGCTGCCCGACACCGTCGAGGTCGAGATCAGGGTCGAGATCGTGCGCGTCGCCCAGGTCGAGCTCGAGTCACAGGATCACCCCCGAGGCGTCGCCGTGCGCTTCGTGGAGATGAACGAGCCGGCCGTCGCCAAGCTGCAGGCCTTCATCGCCCGCAGCCCGGCCTCGATGACCTCAGGGGTCAGGTCTTGAATCGGCGCACGGACCTCTGCTCCACGGACCGGTCCGTTACTTCAGCAGGTGCTCGCGGACGAAGGCGATCGTCGCGTAGAACTGGAAGTCCTGGTTCTTCTTCTTGGCGAAGCCGTGCCCCTCGTCGTTCGCGAGCAGGTACCAGACGGGGCCGCTGTTCTTCTTGACCGTCGCGACCATCTGCTCCGACTCGGTGTAGGGCACGCGCGGGTCGTTCTTGCCCTGCACGACGAAGAGCGGCTTCGTGATCCTCTGCGCGTTGGTCGCGGGCGAAATCTTGAGCAGGTGCTCCTTCATCGCCGGGTCGCGCTCGTCGCCGTACTCGACGCGGCGCAGGTCGCGCCTATACGACTCCGTGTTCTGCAGGAAGGTCACGAAGTTCGAGATGCCGACGACGTCGAGCGAGCAGCGGATCTTCGCGTCGTAGTGCGTCGCGACCGCGAGCGTCATGTAGCCGCCGTAGCTGCCGCCCGTCACCATCACGCGTGAGGCGTCGAGGTCCTTGCGGGTCGGGATCCAGTCGATGAGCGCGCCGATGTCCTTCACCGAGTCCTCGCGCAGCACTCCGTTGTCGAGCTTGACGAAGCTCTTGCCAAAGCCCGTCGAGCCGCGCACGTTCGGGTACAGCATCGCCACACCGAGCTCGTCGTAGAAGAAGTTGGAGCGGCCCTGGAAGCCGGGTCGCGACTGGCCCTCGGGCCCGCCGTGGATGTTGACGATCACCGGTCGCGGGCCGCTGAAACGCGGGTGCGGCTTGTACAGGAAGCCCGAGATGGTCTTGCCGTCGAAGCTCTTCCAGCGCACGAGCTCGGGCTCCGAGAAGGTCGCCGCGTTGAGCCCGCCCGTCTCGCTCTCCGTCCAGCGCTCGAGCTTGCCGTTCGTGACGTCGATCGAGTAGACGTCCGAGGGTGAGCGGGCCGAGTTGAGTCCCAGGCCCAGGTCGCGGCCGTTGTTGTGCCACTCGAGCCCGAAGACGAGGCCAACCGGCAGCTTCGGCGCCGGCTTCTCCTTGCCGCTCGCCGTGTCGAGCAGGTGGAGCACGCTCAGGCCATCCTCGTTGGTCACGAACGCGATCGTCGTGCCGTCGGGCGACAGATCGTAGCTGTCGACGTCCCAGGGCAGGTGCGACGTCAGGTAGCTGTGCTTGCCCGTCGCGAGCTCGAGGTAGGCCAGCCGCTGGAACTCCGACTCCTTGTCGGTCGTGACGTACAGTCCCTTACCGTCGGCGCTGAAGGCCGCGCCGCTGTAGGCGACCTGCTCGGCTCCGCCCTTCGGCGTCACCAACGTCGTCTCGCCGCTGGCAACGTCCACGAGCCAGAGGTAGCTCTCGTTGACCGAGACGGCCTCGAACACCACGAGTTTCTTGTCGTCGGGTGACCAGTCGGCCGCACCCCAGCCACCGCCCTTCACCTCCAGAACCAGACGCGTCGAGGCCGCGCCCTTCGGGTCCATCACGTAGATGTCGCGGTCGGTGCCGTTCCGCCGGGTGGAGCTGAAGGCCATGCGGTCGCCCTGCTGCGACCAGGGACCGAGCCCGTTCTGCGAGCGGCCCCCGGGCGAGAGCAGGCTGATGGCTCCCGTCGCGATGTCCAGGCGGTGGATCTGCCCGAACTCGTCGCCACCCTTGTCCTTGGTGAAGACGATGTAGTCGGCCGAGCGGCGCGGCCAGCTCGAGCCCCCGACCCGTTCGGGAAAGAACGTGAGCTGGCGGCGCGCGCCCAGCGGGAAACGCACCTCGTGGAGCTGCGGCGAATCGCCGAAGCGCGTCGAGATCAGCATCTCGCGCTTCGTCGGATGCCACGAGGCCAGGCTCGCAGAGCGGAACTCGGTGTAGCGGCCCACCGCTTCGGCGATCTCGGCGGGAATCTCCGGGAGGCCGTCGGCCACCAGGTTGTCGGCCGGCCTGATGACTGCGGCGGCCGTGGCCGGGCCGGTGGGGCTCGCGGGAGCCTGGGCCTGCGCGGCCGAAGCGAACGTGAGAGCCAGTAGGGCGGCGAAGGGAGCGCGGGTGCGTGAGACGAGGCTCATGGGATTACCTCAATCGGAAGAGGAAGGTGGCTGTCCGAGACGCCGCGGAATCTAGCACATTTGGTTGACGCGATTTTCGATTTGGCAGCGTGAACGGCAAGGTCGTGGTCGGCGGGCTACCCAGGAGCCTCAGCACAAAGCAGCGCGCGGGCCTTGGCGAGCGCGCGCCGCAGGCCGTGGTCGGGGTCGAGCGCGTCCGTCTCGTGCCAGGCGACCCAGCGGATCTCGTGAAGCTCCGCGAAATCCGGCGCCACCACGGCACCCGCCGGAGCGATGACGAGGTAGCGCAGGTCGAAGTGCTGGTGCGCCGGCTCGTCGCCGCGCGCGGGGATGTCGTGGACGTCCACGTCCAGGGGGCGCAGCGCAGTCTCGTGCAGTGCAAGCCCCGCGATGCCGCTCTCCTCGAGGGCCTCGCGCAGCGCCACCTGCTCGCCGGTCGTCTCGCCGGGATCGCCGTGGCCGCCGGGCTGCAGCCAGCGGTCGAGCTTGCGGTGGTGGAGCA
>CAYPSI010000066.1:0-17169 GCA_964413375.1 uncultured Spirochaetales bacterium
CCACGGGCTCCTATCGGACCGTTCGCGGATCCGCTGAAACCCCGAGAGGGCCCTCCTACCCGGAGGGAAGCCCCAGCGAGCGTCTACGCGGGCTTCCTGGGCTTGAAGAGCGCGTCGAGACCGGCGCGGGAGCGCGAGGCGCCCTCGCCGCCCGCCCCGGCGGCGGGGGTACCCGCGACGAAATAGTCGCAGCGGTTCGCGCGATCGCGGTCTCCCACGCGCTCGGCAGAGCTCTCCCGGCACTCGTTGTAGGCCGCAGGGTCGTAGTGGGCGCAGTTGCGGCAGACGTGGAGATCGCGTCCGCACTGCGCGCAGGCATCGCGAAAGCCGATCCGCTCGCCCGTGCCGAGCTCCACGACCGCATCGCACCCGAAGCAGCGCATGCCGCGAGCCTGCACGAGCCGGGAAGAGTCTGCAAGCAGTCCGGCAGTTCAGTTCTCCGGGCACCCGGCCGATACCGTGGGAGTGCAGGACTCCGAGCGCCCGCTACCGCTCTACTCGAAGCTGATCGACGACCCGAACTCGGGCGATGCCATCGACGAGTTCGTCGTCGGCGTGGCCGAGCGTGTGGATCATCTTCAGGATGCCGACAGCCGGGGAGATTTCGCGGAGCTCGGGAGGCTCGCCTGCGAGCTCGCGCTCGATGCGCGCAACGCCGGCTTCGAGCTGCTGGCAGACGTCGCGGGGGTCGTGCAGGCCGCCTGCGTCGACGGGTCGAAGAAGCCGGCACACGATGGCGTGATTGCCGTGACCGACCTCGCCTGCCGCATTCGCCTCGGTCACCGCGGAGCGATGGCGTAGGCTCTAGAGAAAGTACCAGAGGTCGAGGCCGGTCCCGTCGGCGAGCAGAACTGCGACGAAGATCGCGAAATTCGAGGTGGCGTGCACCAGCACGACGGAGCCGAGGTGTCTGCGCCGGTAGAACCAGAGCTGCGTCCCGACGATCCACAGCACCGCGACGGGCCATTCCCATGGCACGTGGCTCGCCGTGAAGAAGATCACGACTCCGAGAAAGCTCCGCAGGCTCGGCTCTGCGATCGGGATGCTCCGGAAGTCGCGCCGCGAATCGAAGACCTCGAGCCAGCGGGCGAGCCAGCTGCGCACGAAGAGCTCCTCGGCGAAGGGCGTGACGCCGGCATAGCCTGCGAAGCGGAGCGCGAGCGCCAGTCCCACGAAGCCCTCGCCCAGGCGGGTCGGATCGAAGCCAGCGTCCTTTGCCGGCCGAAGGAACTCGGGAAAGGCCTCGCGGCCGAGCCAGACCATCGGCGCCATCCAGACCGCCGCACCGATCAGACCGACCAGGACATCCTGCGCGAGTCCCACGCCGCCGCCGGGAGGCGCCGTGCGCAGCTCCGGGTATTCCCCCTTCCGGAAGAAGTAGACGAGCAGTGCGGCGGGAACGAGGACGCGCGGAGCGAGGGACCAGGTGGCGATCGCCTCGGGCAGTCGTCCCGCGATCTCCCCCAGCACGAGGAACGAGAACATCGGGAGGAGATAAGGCCACCAGCCGTGGCCGCGGCGCACCGACACGCGCCTAGCCTAGCTCAGGCTCCAATCCCAGCGGGCCCTCGGACGGGTCGGCCGCTCGACCTTCGCTCGCGAGATCCCAGAGCTGGCGGTCCGCGTCGGACGCGTCGTCCGGGGCATCGATCGCGGCTCCGAGTGCGACCGCCTCGATCCAGCCGGCGAGCGGGTGCGGAGCGACGAGCAGGTGAGCGGGCGGCTCGTGACCGAGCACCCGATCGAGCGCGGCCAGGCCCTCGTCGACGTGGATCGACTGCTCGAGGTATCCGTCGGGAAGGCGCTCATCGCGGGTGGCGCTGCGGACGGCGTCCTGGCGGGAATCCCCGTGGAGGCCGCGAGGATCGTCGACGCGGCCGAAGGCGAGCCCGTCGATCGCAACGATCTCGCGCCCCTCCGTATCGAGGAGGGTTGCGTCGAAGATCACCCCGCTCTCGTCCGGGCCGACCTGGCGATGTCGGACGTGGCACACGAAACGAGCGGGGGTCTCGCGCCAGACGCGCACCCGCGCGTAGCCGGTGGGGAGATAGAAGTCGCGCACGGGGTTCCAGTCCGGGATCAGCAGCTGCGCGCAGCTCGTCGCCATCTCGATCAGCGCCGGGTGAATCGCGTAGCGGGAGAGGTCGTCAGCAAAGGCCTCGTTCAGCTCCACCTCGGCGAGGATCTCGCCCTCTCCGAAGCCCACCGCACGCAGGCAGGCGAAGCGCGCTCCGAGGCGGAGGTGCGCGTGCGGCAGGTGGCCTTCGAGGCGCAGCCGACGGGTGCCACAGCGGCCGCGGATCTCGGCCAGCGGACGGATCGGCGGGTCCCCGGCGCTCGGCGCGATCCGGCCGCTCGCGGCCAGCTCCCAGCGCGAATCCGATCGGGCGGCGTCCCGGGCCTCGACGTGCAGCTCGCCGCTCGAGGGGTCGAGGCGCACGCGCAACGCACACTGGCCTTGCGCCGAAACGCCGAGCGGACGTTGCACGGCGAGATCGCGGATCTCGATCGGCAGCTGGCCCCCCGTCGCGCGATGCGCGAGCTGCGCCATCTCGACGTGTGCCGCCGCCGGCAGCAGGGGCGTGCCATCGAGGAGTCGGTGTTCGGCGAGGATCCAGTCGTCCTCGGCGCAGACCGCGCCGAGCAGCATCTCTTCTCCGTAGACCGCCCCGAGCTGTCGTTGCAGGAGCGGGTGGTCGAGGCTCTTGCCGGGATGCGAGGCGGTGGCGAGCTCGAAGGCGCGCTCCCGGTCGGCGGCCATCCCGACGGCGCGCCACTCCCCCCATCCGAGGCAGAAGGTCGGCCTGCCGGCGGCGCTGCGCGCGGCGGCGAGGGCGCCGAGGCAGCTATCGGCCGCCGCCGCATCGATGCGGCCGTGAAGGCCACCCGCGGCTGCGAGCGACGAGGTGAAGAGCAGGAAGTCCGGGCTCGGGTCGGCAAGCGCCTCGCCGAGGGTGAGGGCTCCGAGCACGCGCGTTGCGAGGACCCGATCGGTCGACTCGAAGCTCCGGTTGCGCAGCGGGCCCTCCTCGCGCACGCCGGCGAAATGAAAGGCGCCGTGGATCGTTCCGAAGCGGGCGCGCGCCGCCGCGACCGCGGCCTGCACCGCCTCGGGATCCGTCACGTCGGCCGCGAGAGCCATCACCTCGGCGCCGAGGTCTTCGGCCGCCTGCACGCGCCGGATCTTCCGCGAGGTCGGGTCGAACTCGCCGTGCTGTGCGATCCACGCCCCCCAGGCGTCGCGCGCCGGAAGCGTTCGCCGCCCGAGCAGCACGAGCCTCGCCCTCACCTTCCGCGCGAGGTGCTCGGCGAGCGTCAGGCCGATCGCGCCCAAGCCCCCGGTGATCAGGTAGACGCCGCGTTCGCGCAGCCAGCTGGGCCCCCCGTGCCGGGCTCCGAGCCGTAGCGGTGCGACATGGGCCACGAGTCGCTCGCGGCCGCGCAGTGCCACCACGTCGTCCGGAGCCTCGGACACGACCTCGGCGAGGATGCGCCGCACCACGTCGAGGCCGAAGCCGGCCTCGTCCTCCGCACCGTGCAGGTCGATGCTTCGGAAGCGCAGGCCCGGAAGCTCGCTCGCGGCGACGCGACAGGTCCCGAGCAGCAGCGCCGCGAGCGGCGCGAGGCTCCCCTCTCCCGCGACTTCCTGCACCCCGTTCGAGATCACGTGGATGCAGGCCTTCGAGTCGAAGCCGCGCCGGCCGAGTGCCCGGGCGAGGCTCATGAGGCTTCGGAAGGCGCGGTCGCGGACTCGCTCGAAACGCGCCACCGGGCCCGCCTGCGGGCTCTTCGGCGCGAGCGTCCACAGATGCACCACGTCCGCGGGGAGCCGATTCTCGGCCCGAAGGGAATCGATCATCGCCTCGATGTCGCCGCCCTCGCCGGGGCGGACGACGAACCAGTCGGGCCCCCCCCGCATACAGGTATCGCCCGCCAGCGCGAGGAGTACGGGGCGGCCCTCGGCGCGCAGCGCCTCGACCAGGCGGGCCGAAAGCGGGGAATCGCTGCCGAGCACCAGGATCGGGCGGTCCTTGCGCAGACTCGGCGCATCGAGCGGCGCGACCGTTCGCCGCCACTCCTGCGTGTAGAACCAGTCCCCGGGGTCGCCGCGCCGCGGCGCGCGCTCGGACCGGTACCCTTTCGGCATGGCTCCTCCGGATCCGGGGCTCGGGCCCCGGGCTTCGTGAAGCAACCCGCGTGCCGGCCCGGGACGCGCCAGGATGGATCGGCGGCGGGTTCGGGGCCGACCGGGTGGAGGCCGGGACGCCATGCCAACGACCGGCACTGCCGCTGTGACGCTTCCTGCATAGCGGTGCAGCTTTCCCTCGCCGGGGAGTTCGCCTATACGGGGGAACCACCGATACGCATCTGCGCGGCCCGGCATCGGGTCGGTGGAGGTGTCCCTTGCCCCTGCTCTCGGTCGTCATCCCCTGCTTCAACGAGCGGGACACGATCGAGCGGATCGCGCTGGCCGTGCTCGCCGCGCCGATCTCGGACCTCGAGCTGATCGTGGTCGACGACGGCTCGACCGACGGCACCCGGGAGATCCTGCGCGAGAAGGTAGAGCCCCGCGTCCAGCGGGTGATCTATCAGGAGCGCAACCGCGGCAAGGGGGCCGCGCTACGCGCGGGCTTCGCAGCGGCCACGGGCGACTTCGTCCTCGTGCAGGATGCGGATCTCGAATACGACCCCCAGGACTACCCGCGTCTGCTCGAGCCCCTCCTGGCGGGCAAGGCGGACGTGGTCTTCGGCTCGCGCTTCTCCGGGGGCGCCTCCGTGCGCGTGCTCTACTTCTGGCACTACGTCGGCAACCGCTTTCTCACCACCTTTTCCAACATGCTCACCAACATCAACCTGAGCGACATGGAGGTCTGCTACAAGGTCTTCCGGCGCGAGATCCTGCAGCGGATCACGCTCGAGGAGGAGCGTTTCGGCTTCGAGCCCGAGATCACCGCGAAGGTGGCGAAGCTCGGCTGCCGGATCTACGAGGTGGGAATCTCGTATTCGGGACGCACCTACCACGAGGGCAAGAAAATCGGCTGGCGGGACGGCGTTCGCGCGATCTGGTGCATCTTGAAGTACAACCTGCTGCGCTGAATCACGAGGCAGGGAGGGGGCGGTGGAGAACTATCGGACGAAACGGATCCTGGTGACCGGGGGCGCGGGCTTCCTCGGCTCGCACCTGTGCGATCGCCTGCTCGCGGACGGCCACGAGGTGGTCTGCGTCGACAATTTCTTCACGGGGAGCAGAGACAACATCGCCCATCTGCACGACGAGAGACGCTTCGAGGTGATCCGCCACGACGTGACCTTCCCGCTCTACCTGGAAGTCGACGAGATCATGAACCTCGCCTGCCCCGCCTCCCCGATCCACTACCAGACGGATCCCGTGCAGACGACCAAGACGAGTGTCCACGGCGCCATCAACGTGCTCGGGCTCGCGAAGCGCCTCGGGTGCAAGATCTTCCAGGCCAGCACGAGCGAGGTCTACGGCGACCCGCAAGTGCACCCGCAGAGCGAGGACTACTGGGGACACGTGAACCCGGTCGGCATCCGCTCCTGCTACGACGAGGGCAAGCGCTGCGCCGAGACCCTCTTCTTCGACTACCACCGGCAGGTGGGGCTGCGCATCAAGGTCGCACGCATCTTCAACACCTACGGGCCCCGCATGCACCCGAACGATGGCCGCGTGGTCTCGAACTTCATCGTGCAGGCGCTCTGTGGCGAGCCCCTCACGATCTACGGCGACGGCGAGCAGACGCGCTCCTTCTGCTACGTGGACGATCTGATCGAGGGCTTCGTGCGTCTGATGGCGTCTCCGGACTCCGTCACCGGCCCGATCAACCTCGGGAACCCGGCCGAGTTCACCGTCGGCGCGCTCGCGCGGCAGGTGCTGGCGCTGACGGGGTCGAAGTCCGAGATCCGCCACCTGCCGCTGCCCCAGGACGATCCGGTGCGGCGCCAGCCCGACATCACGCTCGCGCGCAAGACTCTCGACTGGGAGCCGCGAACGCCGCTCTTGGCAGGCCTCCCGCGCACGATCGCGTACTTCGAGGCGCTGCTGCGCCGCCACGGCCGGCCTCGGAGCTAGCGGGCCGCCCGCCCTCGTCGCCGCGGGTTCCGAGGCGGTGGTTCGCGTCCGATGCGAGGGCTTCCGGTCCCGCTGGAAGCTGCTGCACACGCTAAGTCGCGCCTCCCGATCATCCGATGTTCGCCGCAGCCATGGACCGCAACACCCAGAAGCCGCTCCTGGGCCAGATCCTCGTGCGCGCCGGCGCGCTCGACAGCGGCTCGCTCGCGAAGGCGCTGGTCGAGCACGAACGCAGCGGTAGACCGCTCGGCATGACCCTGGTCGAGCTCGGCTTCGTGAGCGAACAGGTCCTGGTCTCTACGCTCGGCCACCAGCTCGGGATTCCGATCGCGCGAATCGCGAGCTGGCCGGTGAACTCCGAGCTTCTCGAGCTCGTCCCGGCGCAGATCGCCGAGAAGTACCGCTGCCTGCCGCTTGCGTTGAAGGATGAGGGGACGCGCGCGTCCCTCTATCTCGCAATGGCCGACCCCTCGGACTTCGAATGCCTGGAAGCGGTGCGCATCGCCACGGGTCGCGAGATCCGCATCGTGCTGGTGGCGTCCTCCGAGATGGACACGGCGCTCGCCCGTCACTACCGCGGCGTGGAGACCGAGCTGCCGGCGCCGCGGCCCGGGGAGAAGGCGCCCGAACGCACACCGGACGACCCCGAGTTCCTGCACCGCTGGAGCGTCAGCCGGGACGAGCTGCTCTCACTGCTCGCGCCCGATCCGGCGACCCTCGAGGGAGTTGCGCCTTCGCTCGCAGCGAGCACGCAGATGCCCGCCGCGACCGCCGCGCCTGCGCCGGTCGTGCCCGCGGCGCCCGCCCTTCCGGTCGCGCCCGCCGTGGCGGAGATGCGCGCGCACCTCGACCGTCGCCGGCTCGAGGAGCTCGACGCGATGCTGAAGCTCCTGATGCAGCTGCTCGTAGAAGGCGGCGTCGTCTCGCGCGACGAGCTGGTCCGGCGACTCTCCGGGTTGATCCACGAGCGTCGCTAAGCCCGGCGCTTCGAGAGCACTTGCATCCCGGCCGCGCCGCCGTGACGAGCGCCGATCGGGTCTGGTTGCGCGCCCGATGTGATAGAATGGCCTCACTGTGTTCGCTCGTCCGGCGCGCCAGAACTACCCGCGATCCCGTTGCGCGCTCGGGGTGCTCGCGGTCGCGCTCGGCGCCTGTCTGATCGCTTGCCAGGGCTTGTCGGGATCTCGCGCACCGGCAGCCGACCCGAACGCGACCGAGGAGCCGGTACCGGCGGTGGCCGCTCCTCCGCCGGAGTTCCTCGCACCGGGGGACGAGGTCGAGCTCTTCGATGGCCAGAGTCTCGGGATGTGGAAGCCCGACAGCATCGGCGACGACGCTTCGGTTCGCGTCGAGCAGGGGGCGATCCAGCTGAACTGGGGACGCCCGGGGACCAGTCTTGCCTGGACCGGGATGAGCGTCCCCGCGAACTACGAGCTCGCTCTCGAGGTGATGCGCCTCGAGGGAAGCGGCAGCGGCTACTGGTTCCTCACCTTTCCGATCGACGCCGACCGCAGCTGTACGCTGACCCTGGCGAACGGGCTGGGGTGGCTCTGCGGCGCGTCGGGCCCCGTGGGCGACGGCGCCTTCACGCGAGCCGTCGGACTCGATGGCGGAGCCTGGCACAGCGTGCGGCTACGCGTGATCCGGGGGCGGATCGAGGCCTTCCTCGATGGGGAGGAGCTCGTGGTGGAGCCGGCGGCGGCATCCACGACGGCGCTCTCCGAGGAGTCGACCTCCGCTTCGCTCGAGATCGCGACCTGGGCGATGACCGCCGCCGTGCGCGAGATCCGCCTGAAGCGGCTCCCCGACACCGCTCGATAGTCCGATCGACCCCGCTCGCCTGCGGCTCGCCCCGACCGCGAGCCCGTCAGAGCATCGGCCGGAGGGTCCGCCACACGGTATCGGCGACGATCCGGTGGCCTTCCGCCGTCGGGTGGATGCCGTCGGCCTGGTTCAGTGCGGGGTCCGTCGCCACCCCCTCGAGCAGGAAGGGAATCAGCACAGCGCCGGTCTCCTGCGCAAGCTCGCGGAAGCACTTCTCGAAGTCTTCGACGTAGTCGCGGCCGAGGTTGCGGGGCGCGCGCATCCCGGCGATCAGGATGCGCGCGTCCGGGTAGGCCGCGCGGGTCTTGTCGACGATCGCGCCCAGGTTCTCGCGTAGCGCGCCCAGGTCCTGGCCGCGGAGCATGTCGTTGGCGCCGAGCTCGAGCACGAGCACGGCGATCGGCTGGCGCAGCAGCCAATCGAGGCGACGGCGACCGCCCGCCGAGGTATCGCCGCTGACGCCGGCGTTCACGACCCGGTAGTCGAGCCCCGCTGCGTCGATGTGCGCCTGAACCAGCGCCGGGAAGGCCTCTTCGGCGGGAAGGCCGTAGCCAGCGGACAGACTGTCGCCGAGAAAGAGCACGACCGGGCGCTCGGGAACGGGCGCCTCGAGCGAGATCCCGGCCCCTGCGGGCCCGGAACGAGACCCGGCGTCTGCCGCGCTGCCGCCCGCGTCACAACCCGGGTTCCCGAGAAGCAGCAGGCTTGCCGCTGCACGAAGTCCGGCCAGCCAGTACCGTTCGGAGCGGCGCCCCTTCCACATCATCCCATGATCGTCGCCCGGAATCTCACCCAACGCTATCGCCGTGCCGGAGGGGGCGCGCCGCTCACCGTCCTCGAAGGCGTGGACCTCGACATCGCCGCCGGCGAGGTCGTCGCCGTGCTCGGGCCCTCGGGGAGCGGCAAGACGACGCTCCTCGGGTTGCTCGCCGGTCTCGATCGCGCCAGTGAGGGGAGTGTCAGCCTCGACGGCGTGGCGCTCGACGACCTCGACGAGGACGCCCGGGCCGCGCTGCGCGCCGAGCGCGTGGGCTTCGTGTTCCAGGGTTTTCATCTGATACCGACGCTCACCGCTCTCGAGAACGTGCTCGTGCCGCTCGAGCTCCTGCCCAATGGCCCGTCGCAGACCGAGGCGGACGCGCGCGCCCGCGATCTGCTCGCGCGGGTGGGCCTCGCTGCCCGCGTGGATCACTATCCCGCGCAGCTCTCCGGCGGCGAGCAGCAGCGGGTCGGCATCGCGCGCGCGTTCGCCGGCCGCCCGGGGCTGCTCTTCGCGGACGAGCCGACCGGCAATCTCGATCGCGAGACTGGGCGCGCGGTGGCGGACCTGCTGCTCGCGCTCAACCGCGAGGCGGGAACGACCCTCGTGATCGTGACCCACGATCTCGAGCTCGCGCGCCGCGCCGCGCGGGTCGTGCACCTCGACGCCGGGCGCATCCGCCGGATCGAGACGGCGGCAGAGCGCGGGTGAAGCGGCGCTTCGCGTTCGCGATGGCCCGCCGCGAGATGCGCAGCGCGCGGCGCCGGCTGCTGCTCTACGGCGGCTCGATGGCGCTCGGAATCGCCGCACTGGTGGCGCTCCAGGGGATGCGCAGCAGTGTCCGCGCCGCGGTGGATGCGCGGTCGCAAGGCCTCCTCGGTGCGGACCTGCGCCTCGAGAGCCGCGCCCCTTTCCAGGGCGAAGCGGCTCGGCTGCTCGCGGAGATCGAGGCGTTGGCCGCGGAACCCGCCGCCCACCTGACCCGCTTCGGCTCGATGCTGCTCGCACCGTCGTCCGGCCGCACGCGGCTGGTCGACGTGCACGGCGTGGACCCCGCCTATCCCTTCTATGGCGCCATCGAGACCGATCCGCCTGGCGCCTTTGCGGGGCTCCAGCGCGACGAGCCGGTCGCGCTCGTCGATCCAGCCGCGCTCGTGCAGCTCGACGTGGCGACGGGGGACGCGCTCGTCCTCGGCGGCGTGCGCTTCCGGATTCTCGGCACGCTGCGTCGCACGCCCGGGACGGCAGGCGTGCGTACCAGCGTCGCGCCGCGGATCTTCATCGCGCGGCGGCACGTGGCCGCGACGGGGCTCGCCGGAAGCGGAAGCCTCGTCGACCACCACGCCTACCTGCGCGTGGCGCCGGAGCGGCTCGCCCCGTGGCTGGAGGCGCGCCGTGACGCGCTTGATGCCGCGCACGTCCGCGAGGACACCGTAGAGGAGGTGCAGCGCGAGGCCTCGCGCAGCTTCGCCGCGCTCACGCACTATCTGGGGCTCGTCGGTCTCGCGTCGCTGCTCCTCGGCGGGATCGGCATCGCGGCCGGCGTGCGCGTCTGGATGCGGGAACGGATCGACAGCGTCGCGGTGCTGCGCTCCCTCGGCGCGTCGTTTCGCGACGTGCTGGCGGCCTACGGAAGCGTCGCGCTCGGGATCGGCGCGGCCGCGGGTCTCGCCGGCGCGGCGCTCGGCACGGCGCTGCAGGCCGCCCTGCCCCGGCTCCTCGCCGGCTTCCTGCCGGTGGAGGTCGCGCTGCGCCCCGACCCGCTCGCGATCGCGACGGGCATCGGGCTCGGCCTCTGGATGACCGGCCTCTTCGTCGCGGGACCGCTCTACGACCTCGCGCGCGTGTCGCCGCTGCGCGCGCTGCGCCGCGATTTCGAAGCCGAGCCGGCGCCGCGCGCGGGGCGAGTGGCCCTGCTCGCCGCCCTCGCCGCGAGCCTGCTGCTGGCCTCGCTGTGGCAGGCGCCGAGCTGGCGCATCGGCCTTGCGTTCGCCGCAGGTCTCGGCGGCGTGCTCGCCGCACTCGCGGGGGCGAGCCTCGCGGCGAGTGCGCTGCTGCGCCGCCATCGGCCGCGGCGCGCTCCCTTCTGGCTGCGCCAGGGGCTCGCGAACTTGTTCCGCCCGCGCAACCACACGCTCTCGACGACGCTTGCGATCGGTATGGGTCTGCATCTGGTGGCGACGCTGCATGCGGTGGAGCACAACGTGCTCGCGCAGATCGCCGCCGATACGCGCCCGGATCGCCCGAATCTGGTGCTCTTCGACGTCCAACGCGACCAGCTCGCGCCGCTCGAGAGCTTCCTTGCCGAGCACGCCACGCCGGTGATCGAGCAGGTGCCTCTCGTCACGGCCCGGATCGCGCGGGTGGGCGAGCGCAGCGTCGGCGACTGGCTGCGCGAAGGCGACGCGATCCCGCGCGAGCGGCGCTGGGCGCTGCAACGGGAGTATCGCCTCACCTGGTCCGAGCGGCTGCGTCCGAGCGAGGAGGTGGTGTCGGGTGCCTGGTGGACGGGCGCGCCGCGCAGTCCGGGAGAGCCCACGTCCGTCTCGCTCGAAGAGGACCTGGCCGAGAGCCTCGGCGTCGGGCTCGGCGACACGCTCGTGTGGGACGTGCAGGGCGTCGCGATCGCGAGCGTGGTGACGAGCCTTCGCGCCGTCGACTGGGGGCGCCTCGCGACGAACTTCTTTGCGATCTTTCCACCCGGCGTGCTCGAAGAAGCGCCGCAGAGCAGCGTCCTGCTCCTGCACGTTCCGGGCGACGAGGCCCGGGCGAGGCTCCAGCGCGATCTCGTCGGCCGCTTCCCGAACGTCTCCGCACTCGACGCCACGCTGGTGCTCCAGGCCCTCGATGCGGTGCTCGGCCAGGTGGGTGTCGCCGTGCGAGCGCTCTCGCTCGTGACGCTCGCGACGGGGCTCTTGATCCTGCTCGCGGCGGCCGCGGCGGGGCGCCACGAGCGCACGCGCGAGGCACTGCTGCTGCGCACGCTCGGCGCGAGCGGCAGCCTCGTGCGACGCGTGGTTGCCACCGAGGCGATCGCGCTCGGCGCGCTCGCAGTCACAGTCGGCGCTGCGAGCGCGGTCGCAGCCTCGGCGGCGCTCGTCGTGCTGCTCTTCGAGCTCCCCTATCGCCCGCCCTGGGGCGACCTCGCGCTGCTCTCCGGGGCGACCTTCCTGCTGAGCGCGGGGCTCGGCTGGTGGCAGGGCCGGCCCGCCATCCGCAAGAGCCCCCTCGCCGGGCTACGCGACGCCGAGCTGCTGGAAGGCGGCGGTCGCTAGCCGCTCACTTCGGAAGCACGACCCGCGCGGGCTTCTTGCGCGCTGCATAGCCTGGATCGAGCAGGCGCTTCGGGTGCATCCCGTCGACGTAGCCGATGAAGGTCGGCTCGAAGATGTCGTAGCCGAGCAGCTCCTGCACGCGCTCCGAGTATTGGCGCGCGATCTCGGGCGGGACCGCGAGAGCCAGGTTCTCGATCTGACGCATCCACGGCTCGCAGTACTGCGGCGTGATGGCGAGCCGGGTTGCGGTGCCGCGATGGGCCCCGCCCCGATGCACCAGCGATCCGGCGAAGAGCAGCGCGGAGCCTGCGCTCATCTGCACCTTCAACGCGCGCGGATCTTCGGGTGAGGCCTGCTCGTCGGGCCCCCAGAGGTGGGAGCCCGGGATCACTTCCGTCGCGCCGTTGTGCTCGGTGAAGTCGTCGAAGGCCCAGATCGCGCTGACGCCCAGCATGCCGCGCGGACGGGGCCCCGGCACGTACGAGTCGTCGGCGTGCCAGCCCTGGGGCGTCTCGCCCGGGTGGACCTGGATCGCGAGGCACGCGGAGAGCCGGTAGTGCGGCGTCAGCAGCAGGTCGAGCACCGCGAGCAGCTCGGGATGCTCGACGATTCGCGCCACCGGCGGCGCCTTCGCGAGCAGCGCATAGACCCGCTCGCTGTGGAAGCCCTCGAAGTCGTTGCGCCCCATCCGCCGGCCGCAGAGCCAGGGCGCGAGGGCGGCCTTGATCTCGCCGACCTCCTGCGAGGTCAGGAGCTTCGGCGCGATCGCGTATCCGTCGCTGCGAATGGCGTTCGCGAGCTCGGTTGCGGTGGGCATCGCCGGGGAGGATATCGAAACGCCCTGCGCGGATCCTCGACCCCCCTTGAGCCCGGCCCCATTCGGGCGCTAGAAAGCCGGGGGTCGTCGGGGCGCGGGTTCCCCGGGGAGGGCCCAGTCCGCGTGGAATGCCCCGCTTGCCGGCACGACAACCGCGAACGCGCCCGCTACTGCGACGACTGTGGGGCCGCGCTGGTCGTCGCGCCTCCCCGCCCCGATGCGGGGGCGCCGCGGGCCTACACGCCGCGGCACCTGGCGGAACGGATCCTCTCGACCCGCAGCTCACTCGAGGGCGAGCGCAAGCTCGTGACGGTGCTCTTCGCGGACGTGCAGCGCTCGCTCGAGCTCGCTGCCCGCGTCGACCCGGAGGTCTGGCACGGGATTCTCGATCGGCTCTTCACGATCCTCGCGCGCGGTGTCCACCGCTTCGAAGGCACGATCAACCAGTACACCGGGGATGGCGTGATGGCGCTCTTCGGGGCGCCGATCGCGCACGAAGATCACGCCCTGCGCGCCTGCCACGCGGCACTCGCCCTCGCCTCCGAGCTCCGCGACCTCGGTCGCGAGCTTCGACGCGAGCGCGGCCTCGACTTCCACGTGCGCATGGGACTCAACTCGGGCGATGTCGTCGTCGGGAAGATCGGCGACGACCTGCGCATGGACTACACCGCGCAGGGACAAGAGGTCGGTCTGGCCGCGCGGCTCCAGCAGATCGCCGAGGGGGGACGTATCTACCTGTCGCAGGCCACCGCGCGGCTGGCCGAGGGCTACTTCCGCCTGGAGGACCTGGGCGAGTTCCAGCTGAAGGGACTCCCGCAGCCCGCTCGCGTCTTCGAGCTGCTTGGCCGCGGCCCCTTGCGCACCCGCCTCGACGCTGCCCGCGAGCGCGGCCTCACGCGTTTCGTGGGCCGCGAGCCGGAGCTGGCGGAGCTCGAGCACGCCCTGGCGCGCACCGCCCGCGGGAGCGGCGAGCTCGTGGCGGTGATCGCCGATGCGGGCGTCGGCAAGAGCCGCCTCTGCCGCGAGTTCGCGCTGCGCTGCCGCGCCCGCGGCCTGCGCGTGCTCGAGACGCGCGGTGTGTCGCACGGGCGCAACCTGCCGCTCTTGCCCTTTGCGGAGCTCGCTCGCGCTGCGTGCGGCGTCGACGAGGGCGACGAGCGCCGCGAGGCGCGCCAGAAAATTGCCGGCGCGCTCGTGCTGCTCGATGGCCGGCTCGAGCCGTCGCTACCGCGCCTGCTCGACCTCCTCGGGGTCGGCGAAGAGCAGGGCCCCGCTCGACCCCCCGACGCCGAGGGACGCGCCGGCGAGCTCCTCCAGGTGCTCGAGCGCCTGCTCTTCGAGGCGGGTCGTAGCGAGCCCGCGGTGATCCTGCTCGAGGACCTGCACTGGATCGACCCGAGCAGCGAGGCACTGCTCGGGCGCCTGGTCGAGGCGCTGCCCGGGACGCGCACGCTGCTCCTGGTGAACTTTCGACCGGGCTACGGCGTGCCCTGGGCGCCCGCAGCGGGCCGCAGCGAGCTAGCACTTCAGCCGCTCGGCCCCGAGGCGGCGCAGACGCTGCTCGCGGAGCTGCTCGGATCCGACGTCGCAGGGACGCCGCTGGCCGAGCAGATCCGCGCGCGGGCCGCGGGAAACCCTTTCTTCCTGGAGGAGATCGTGCGCTCGCTCGCCGAGTCGGGAGCGCTGGTCGGGGAACGCGGTCACTACCAGCAGTGCGTTGCGATCGAGCGCCTCGAGATCCCCGCGAGCATCCACGCGCTGCTGGCGGCGCGCATCGACCGCCTGGCCGAGCCCGAGAAGCTGCTGCTCCAGTGCGCCTCGGTGATCGGCGAGCGCTTCGACGAGTCGCTGCTGGCTCGCGTGGCCACGGGGCCCGCGGCGGCGCGGCGGCGCAGGCTCGAGGCACTCGTCGACGCCGAGCTGCTCGTGGACCAGGGTGCGCCCGCCGGCGCGGAGTACGCCTTTCGCCACTCTCTCACCCGCGAGGTCGCCTACCGCTCGCAGCTCGAGGCGACGCGAGCCCGCCTGCACGCGGCGGTGGCCGGCGCGATCGAGGAGCGAGACCAGGATCGGCTCGCTGCGCGCGCGGCGCTGCTGGCCCACCACTGGGAGAGCGCCGGGGAGCTTCGACGCGCCGCCCACTGGCAGCGGCGCGCAGCCGAGGCGAGCGGGTCCGTCGACGTTCCCGGGGCGCTGCACCACTGGTCGGAGCTGCGGCGACTCTCGGCGCAACTTCCTGAGGACGCCGCGACGCGCGCGCTGCGCCTGCTCGCCTGCCACCGCTTCCTCGACAACGCGGTGCGCGTGGGCAGGGTCTCCGTGGCGGAGGCCACGGCACTCTTCGAGGAGGGTGAGGCGCTGGCGCGCCGCGGCGACGACAAGGGCGCGCGCGTGCGGCTGCACGAGTCGCTGGCGACGCGGCTCGCGCAGGCGGGAGACCTCGACGGCCAGCGGCGAGAACTCGAGCGCGCGGAGGCTCTGGCCGAGGGTCTCCCCGACGCGGAGCTGCGGCTCTTGATCCTGCAGCGCAGCTTCGTGGCTCGCTTCCACCACGGCGATTTCGCGCGGGCTTTGGCACTGGCCGAGGAGGGAATCGCGCTCGCCCTGCGCGATCCGGGCGTTGGCGGGAGCGATCCGGACCGCTACCGGCTGGGAAACCTGCTGCTGGCCCAGGCGAACGCGCTCGAGCATCTCGGTCGGCTCGACGCGTGCGAAGCGGCGCTCGAGCGCTTCCGCGCGCTCGGCCGGGCGAAGCAGCCGCCGACCGACTGGTCGCGCAACGTGCACATCCACGCCCGCGTGCGCGCGACACTGGCGCTGGCCCGCGGCGACGCGGCCGAGAGCCTGCGCGCGGCGCGGGACTTCGCCGAGCTGGCCGAGCGCACCGGCTCTCCATGGGCCGGGATCGTCTCCCAGTTCACATGCGGCCGGGCCGAGCTGCTCGCCGGTCGCCCGCAGAGCGCGCGCGAGGCCCTCGAGCGCTCGCTCGCGGCCGCGCGACAGCAGGGCCTGGCACTCGAGTCGGAGGGCGAGCAGCTCGCCGCGCTCTCCGAAGCCCAGGCCGGCTGTGGCGACGCCCCGCTCGCGCTCCGCACGGCCGAGGAGGCGATCGCGGCGTCGCGGCGCCTGCGCACCCGCTTTCGAGAGGCCCATGCGCATGCCGCGTTGGCGCGGGCGCTGCTCGCGGCAACCACGGCCTGGGAGCGCAGCTCCGGCGAGAGCGTCGGGATTGCGCTCGACCGCGCCGACGCGCTGATCGCCGAAACCGGTGGCGCGGTCGCGCGCCCGGGCCTCTACGTGCTGCGCGCGGAGCTCGCGCGGCGCTGCGGGGACGTCCCCGGGTGCGAGAGCGCGCTGCGCAACGCGCATTCCTGCTCGCTCGCGATGGGCGCCCACGGGCACGCCGATCGCATCGCCGCAGCCAGCGGGCCCGCCTCGAAGTGACTCTTTGCGCCTCGATGCCACAGGAGGATTCATGCCCAGGATCGACCCTGCAACCCTTCCCGTCGTGTGTGGATCCAAGTACCCGCCGCCCTTCGATGAGCCGTGCCGCGCGCGCGAGAACCGCCAGCTCGGGGTGGCCGCGGGTCTCACGCAGGTCGGCGTCAACCTGACGCGGCTCCCGCCGGGCGCGTGGTCGAGCCAGCGGCACTGGCATACGCGCGAGGACGAGCTGGTCTACGTCCTCGAGGGCGAGGTCACCCTGGTCGACGACTCGGGCGAGCACCTGCTCGGGGCCGGAGATGCGGCCGGCTTCAAGGCCGGCGAGCGCAATGGCCACCACCTGCAGAACCGGTCGCAGCGCGACGCCGTCCTGCTGAGCGTGGGCACCCGCGACGACGCGGACTCCGGCGAGTACCCGGACATCGACCTGAAGTTCCTGCCCGGCCGCTACTCGGGGAGCGGCGGTTACACGCGCAAGGACGGGCGCAAGTACTGAGGGTCGACGGGCGCGCCAGGTGACCCGAGAGGCGATCCTGCGTGGCAAAGCCTGGCAAAGCGTGTTCCCTCAGGTCCTCGGAGAGGTGACTAGCTTGCCTCCTTCAGGGTGATGGCCAGGCGGAAGCCCAGCGCATCCAAGAGGGCTTCGAGGCTTCGAAGCTCTGGATTCCCGCTCTCGGAGAGCATCCGATAGAGGTGCTCGCGATTGAGATCCGTCGCGTCGGCTAGTTTTCCGACGCCGCCACGTGCGCGTGCCACATCGCGAAGGGCCAGCATGAACACGTCGGGCTCCCCGCTTTCGAGGCAGGCGTTCAGGTATCGAGCCGCTTCGGCGGGATCCCGGAGATCCTCGTCGAGGACGTCCTCGTAGTGTCGGTGCCTAGCCATTGGTCGAACTCCCGTAGTCTCGCCAGAAGTCCTTCGCTCGCGCGATGTCCCGGGCTTGAGACCCCTTGTCGCC
>CAYPSI010000067.1:0-11957 GCA_964413375.1 uncultured Spirochaetales bacterium
TCCGCCGCCCGGCCGGAGCGAATCCGCTGGAAGCCGGTGCTGTACAACATCCGGACCGCTGGATTCGACGCGCTGCCGATCACGGGGCTGCTCTGCTTCCTGATGGGGATCGTGATCGCCTACCAGGGCGCGACGCAGCTCCGGCGCTATGGCGCCAACATCTTCGTGGCGGACCTCGTGGGGCTCGCCATGCTGCGTGAGCTCTCGCCTCTGCTCACCGCCATCATCGTGGCCGGCCGTTCCGGATCGGCGTATGCCGCACAGATCGGCACGATGAAGGTGACGGAGGAGGTCGACGCGCTGCGCACCGTGGGCATCGTTCCGATCGAGCTCCTGGTGCTGCCGAAGATCATCGCGCTCGGCATCGCGCTGCCGCTCCTGAGCGTCTACGCAGATGTCCTCGGCGTCGCGGGCGGCATGCTGATGGCGAAGCAGGAGCTCGGCGTCGGCGTTCCGGACTTCCTGGATCGCCTCCAGTATGCGCTGCGCCTCTCGGATTTCCTGGTGGGAATCGGGAAGGCGCCCGTGTTCGCAGCCATCATCGCCGTGGTCGGATGCTTCCAGGGCTTCCAGGTCGCGGGCGACGCCGAGAGCGTGGGGCGTCGAGCATAGGAGATTCAGGGTGCGTTCTGGCTCAACGTCCGGGTATGGACGTTATGGCAAGTTCCCTAGGGGGCCGTGGGCGGGGGCGAGCGCACTTCGCGCCAGGCCGTCAGCCAGCTGGCCGCCACGCTGTTCAAGAAGGGCGCAGCCGAGCGGGTGATCGTGGCGGCCATGCCCAGGATCCGGGCCGCGATGCATCTGGACACGGTGTTCACGTTTGCCGACCGCGACTGTGTCCTGCTGGCGCCGGACTTCATGGAGAAGACGCGGACCTTCTCCTACCGACCGAGCAGCCACCCGAGCGGCGTGGAGTTCCACGCCGAGAAGAAACCCTTCGTCGACGTGGTCGCGGAGGCATTGGGATTCAAGAAGCTGCGCGTCGTCGAAGCCGGCGGCAGCGACTACCAGCGCGAGCGGACGCAGTGGGACAGCGGCGCGAACCTGGTCTGCGCATCGCCGGGTGTCGTCTATGCATACGACCGCAACACCTACACCAACACGTTGCTGCGCAAGGCGGGCATCGAGGTGATCACCATCGTCGGCGCCGAGCTCGGCCGTGGACGTGGGGGCGGTCATTGCATGACCTGCCCGATCGTGCGCGATCCGGTGGATTTCTAGACGGTCGTCGAATTCGAGAGATTCCGGGTCAGCGTATCGGGTAGTGTGACTGGACCAGCCTCGACTCTCGCGGTCGGGCGCCACCGATGCGGACGGCTCCATGAAATCCGGTGAGACAGAGACGACGGCTTCGAAGAGCGGATTCCGTTTCCCCGGTGCGGTCACGACGTTGGCCATCGTCACGATACTGGTCTGGGTGGCAACGCTCTTCATTCCTTCCGGTCGCTACCAGACGGATGAAAACGGGTCGCCGATTCCCGGCACCTTCCAGCGGGTGGACTCGCCCCTCTCGCTCGGCGAGGCGGCCGGGCAGCTGATGCTGTCGCCGATCAACGGTGTGTATGGATTGCGCAATTCCGAGACCCGGATCATCGATTCCGAGACCCGGGGACGAATCTTCGGCCAGGTCGGCATCATCGTCTTCATCATGTCGATCGGCGCGTTCATCTCGGTCGGCTTCGCGACCCGCAGCCTCGAGGTCGCCGTCGGTGCGTTGGCGTACCGACTGCGCGACAAGGGCTGGCTGCTGATCGCTTCGGTGATGGTGCTTTTCTCGCTGCTCGGTACCACGATGGGCTTCTCGGCCGAGACGTTCGGATTCTACGCGCTGTTCATCCCGTTGATGTCGGCGATGGGCTACGACCGGCTCGTGACCGCATCGATGATCATCATCGGTGCCCTCGTCGGCGTCATGGCCTCGACCGTGAACCCGTTCTCCATCGGTGTCGCAGCGGGCGAGGCGGGCGTGTCGATCGGCGACGGGATCATGCTGCGAGTCGTGTTGTGGGTCGTGCTGACCAGCTTGGCGATCGCCTGGGTCCTTCGTTATGCCGCGAGAGTGCGCAGGGACACGAGCTCTTCACTGGTCGGCTGGGACGAGGCCGACCAACCAGGCGAAGGCCAGAACGACGGGCCCGGCATGGCGAGCCAGCTGACGTCGATCCAGAAGCGGGTCCTGGTGATCACCGCATTGGTGTTCGGCTTGATGGTGTTCTCCGTCATTCCCTGGGCGAGCATGTCCGCCGGCCGCGCCGGCCCCGCCGACTACTACGGCTTGCACGAAGTCGTGGGTGTCGTGCCCTTTTGGTTCGAGCTCAATTGGTGGTTCCCGCAATTGGCGATGCTCTTCATCGTCGCTTCCGTGCTGGTGGGTTTCGTGGCGCGGATGGGTGAGGCCGAGACGGTGCGGCTGATCAAGGTCGGTGCAGCCGACATGATGGGTCCGGCCCTGGTCGTGGCGCTGGCGGGTGGCGTGTCGGTGATCATGAACAACACGCAGACCCTGGACACGATCTTGAACTCGATGGAAAACCTCGTCAGCGGCGTGTCGCGCGGACTCTTCGTCTCCCTGACCATCCTGTTGAACGTTCCACTGGCGGCCCTCATCCCGTCCAGCTCGGGCCACGGAGCACTCGCCATGCCCTTGCTGGCGCCGTTGGCCGATTTCGCACAGGTCAGCCGATCGACCACCATCACGGCCTGGACCATGGGCCATGGCCTCGCTCTGCTCGTCGCGCCCACGAGCGTCGTCCTGGTCGGTGGACTGGCGATCGCGAAGGTCGGCTACGACAAGTACCTGCGCTTCGTCTGGCCGCTGTTGTTGATGCTGTTCATTGCATCCACGGCAATCATCGCCCTCGCTGCGACGTGGGCGTGATGCCCGCACGTCCCGGGGCCCGTGCGCGAGGGGAGCGAGGCGACCAGGCAGAGCCGGCCATCTCGCTCCCAGCCATCCTTCGAGAGGAATCACGCCACGTATCCGCTCACGGACGGATTCGTCACGACGCGCATCGCCTCCGCGCGGCGCCCGTTCTCCCCACGGGTAGAGCTTCTATCTATTCAGACTGCTCCTATTACGACTACTCGTTGACGATCGGGCGCAGACGCACGTCGATCCGGCGGTTCTGGGCGCGTCCCTCCGGCGTGTCGTTGGAGGCGATCGGTCTTCCCTCGCCCCGAGAGACCGCGAGCATCTGGTCGATCGGGACTCCCTCGCGCTGCATCACCCGCACGACGCCGGCGGCACGCGTGCCCGCGAGCTCCCAGTTCGACGCATAGCGGTCGGCCATCCGCGCGCCGATGGGCACGTTGTCGGTGAATCCGACGACGGCGATCTCGTAGGGAAGCTGCCCGATCTCGGCGACGAGCTCCTTGACGATCGTCTCTCCCTGCGCCGAGAGCGACGACGCGCCGCTCTCGAACAGCACTTCGTGGGGCAGCAGCACGTGGAGGCCGTCGGCCAGCATCATCATCTTCACGGCGCCCATGACCACCCAGCGCGCCAGATCGTCCGCGAGCTCCCGCTGCTCCCGCTCGAGCTGCGCCAACTCGAGGTCCTGGAGGGCGAGCTCCTTGGTCAGGATCCCCGTCGTGGCGACCAGCGCCACGGTCTTCGACTGGAGGGCCCGGTTGGCCTGCGCCAAGCTGTCCCGCTCCGCTGCGACCTCGTCGAAGGAGCTCCGGGTGACGCAGGCTCCAAGGAGCAAGGGCGTCGCCAGGCAGAATACGAAGGAGACTTTCGAGAGCGATGATCGGGGAGAATTTCGGCGCATGACGGACCTCCGGTTGGAAGAGCGGCCGAAAGTACTCCACCGATCCGGACCGATCAATAGATCGCGGGCCGCGAATCGCTGCGCGCGGGGATCCTCGCATGCGCGCCGAACTGGAATTCTCCCCACCTCCACTGAGGGGATCTTCACGGGTCGGTCGATCCCGAAATCGAAGTGACTCCCTCCCGCGAACCGTGCAAGGCCACGAACGAGAGAGCCTATCGTCGAAGTATCGAACGCTACAGAACAGGTTCGAGACGTCCATGGAGCATAGGAGATTCAGGGTGGGTTCTGGCTCAACGTCCGGGTACGGACGTTATGGCAAGGTCCCTCGGGGGCCGTGGGCGGGATTCGCGCCGGCCTGCCCACGATGCCGCAGGGATCCGTCGCCCTGCCGGGCGAGTAGCATGAATCTCCAAGATCTCGGCGTGAACGGGCCCCAGCCCTGATCCGACAATAAATTCACGCGGGCCAGTGTAGCCGCGGGTGCCGAGGGCCGCGTCGCAGGCGGCAAGCCGCTGGAGGGCTGAGCCAGCGCACCCCGGTGCGGTCCGCGGGAGCGAAGTGGACGCCGGCGAAGCGCAGCAGGATGGGATCCGTGCCCACGAAGGCCAGGTGCGTCACCCGCAGGCCTCCGATCATCAGGAGCCCGATCAGCAGCACGCTGAGGCGTACGGCACCGAAGTCGCCGTCGAGTGCGGTGTCGCGGAACAGTACCCGCACCCGACCCGGAAGATCGATCGCCGCGAGGTAGCGCCGGAAGAGCTCGAGACCGCCGTGAGCCGAGATTTTCTCGTCCGAGAAGGTGATCGGGACATCGCTTTCACCACACCCGAGAAGGTCGGATCAGGGCTAGGCGCCGCCGCGGGCACGCGCGAGCGCCTCGAGGATCGCGCCGAGGACGCGCTCGTCGGAGGCGACCTCGATCACGCCGATCCCGATGAATTGCACGCCGATGCAGACCAGCAGGAAGCCCATGATGCGCGTCAGCGCGTCGATCCCCTGCTCGCCGAGGAAGTCCTTCACCGCCCGCGCGCCGCGCAGCACACCCCACGAGACCGCCACGACCAGCGCTATGCCCGCGGCGATCGCGAGGTACTCGAGGGCCGAGTTCGCGCCCGCCGCCATCCCGATCGTGACCGCGATCGATCCCGGCCCGGAGAGCATCGGCACCGCGAGCGGCGTGAAGGCGATGTCGGTGCGGGGGGCGGTGGCCGTCGCCGCGTCTGCGTCCGAGGGCACGAGCATCGCGAAGCCGACGCGTGCCACGATCAGGCCGCCCGCGATGCGCAGCGACGGGATCGAGATGCCGAAGAAGCGCATGATCACGGCGCCGGCGAAGAGGAAGACCCACAGCACGCCCGTCGCGTAGAGGCAGGCGAGCGTCGCCTGGCGGCGGCGCTCCGGCTCGGAGAGCCGCCCCGTGAGCGCGAGGAAGACCACCGCCGTGCTGAAGGGGTTCACGATCGGCAGCAGGCCCGCGAAGGTCGCGAGCACGGTGGTGAGCCAGTGGGCGAGCACGCGCCGATGCTAGCGTCCGCGTGCGGAATGCGGGCCAGACTCGGCGCGCGGGAGGGAAGCGATGCGGGTGGGAATCGTCGCGATCGGAGCCGTCCTGGCGGCGTCGCTCGTCGCACCGGCGGACGAGCCGAAGGCCGGAGCGGGATCGGCGCCGCGGGCGGCGATCGAGGGGACGCTCTGGAGGCTCACCGCGATCCGCGGTCAGGCCGCGACCGCGCTCGCCGCGCTGCCGCGGGCCGCCGAGCTTCGCTTCGAGGCCGGCCGGGTCCAGGGCTTCAGCGGCTGCAACCAGCTCGGCGGCTCCTACACGCTCGACGGCGACCGCGTCGTGCTCGGCCCGCTCGCCGGCACGATGATGGCCTGCGCACCGCCGATGATGGCGGTCGAGACGGCGGTGAAGAGCGAGCTCACCGGCACGCTCCGCTTCCAGGTCGCCGACGGCCGTCTCGCGCTCGCCGCCGCGTCGGACGCGGCGGGCGCGGAGCCGCGGCTCGTCTTCGAGGCCACGCCGCCGCCCCGCCTCGAGGGCACCGCCTGGGAGGTCACCGGCTTCAACAACGGCCGGAGCGCCGTGGTGAGCCCGCTCGTCGGGACCACGCTCACGCTCTCCTTCCGCGACGGGCAGGTCGCGGGCCACGCCGGCTGCAACGGCTTCCGCGCGAGCTACACGGTCGAGGGGGATCGCCTTCGCATCGCCCCGGCGGCGACGACGAAGAAGCTCTGCGACGTGACGGGCGTCATGGAGCAGGAGCGCGAGTTCCTCGTCGCGCTCGAATCCTCGACGACCTGGGGCCTCGACCGCGGCATGCTCGACGTGCATCGCGTCGACGGCGAGCGCGTGCTCCACGCGAACCCCGCGGAGTAGGCGCCGGCTTGCCCGCGGCTCAGGGCTGCTTCACGACCTTGATGTAGGTGACGAGCCTCCGCCCGCCGGCCTCGTGGCCGTTCATCACCACGTGCCAGCCCTTCTGGAGCTCGCCGAGCGCGAGCTCCTTCGCGCCGGCCAGGATCGTCGCCGAGGCGTCGACGGCGTAGACCAACCCGTCGTCGTGCTCGCCCTTCACGGTGATCTGCTGCGCCGCAGCGTCGAGCGCCGTGATCTCGCCGGTGACGACGAGGTTCACCTTCTCCTCGACTCGCGCCTGCGCGCCGGCCGTCGCGGCCAGTGCCAGCGCTGCGAGCACGGTGAACGAAAGCGTCGCGATCCGCATCTGCATCATCGCCTCTCCTCCCTCATTGGCGCCGCACCGGCTCGAGCGGCGCACGCCGTTATGCCACAAAATCGCGCGGCGCGGTGCGCGAAAATGCGCCCGATGAGGAATCCCCTCGGGCGGTGGTGCCCTGGAGCGCCCGCCGTCCCAGCATGCGGGCGACGAGAAGGCCGCCGACGGCGGCGGCGAGGTGCTTCAGGGTGTGGCCGCTCACGACGTGCCCGAGCGCGAGGATCTGCGGATCGAGCGCCTCGAGGAGCTTCGCCAGCACGTAGGCCGCGAAGACCGCGTAGAGGTCGTTGCCGCGGGTGTAGCGCGACGGGTGCATCCAGGCGATCAGGAGCAGGATCAGCACCGAGTAGCCCTGGAGGATTCCGTAGGGCATCACGTTGCCGTGGCCGGCCCGCTCGGTTGCGCGCCAGTAGACGACCGAGGCCGCGCCGACGACGAGCATCGGCAGCAGCAGCGCAAGCCCGGCGCGGACGTGGATCCGGTCGAGGATCTGGGCGGCGACGAGCGACATGAACGCGATCGTCATCGGGAGGCGATCCCAGAAGAGCCGCTCGTTGTCGGGAGACAGGTGGTAGTAGGCGGATCCCAGCGCGGTGAGGAGCATGCCAGCGAAGAAGACGGCGTACGGCACGCGCTCGACCGCGTGCTCGAAGCGCGTGCCCGGGCGCAGCGTGACGACGAGCCCGACGATGCCCGCGAGCAGGAAGCCCAGATTCGAGGCGACGTCGAGGAAGTTCTCGACACCGAGCAGGTCGCGGTGGTCGGCGAAGTCGTGGTACGCGAGGGGCTGCGGCATCGCGGGCAGCAGGAAGGCCCCCAGCGCGCAGAGCAGCGTGAAGACGACGACGCCGAGGCTTCGCCTCGTCATGGGGGGGGCTCCTTCGCGTTGATTCTGCCACTCCGGCGCCGTCCTTCACACCCCCGGAGGCCGGTGCCTCTTGCCGGCCCGACTCCCCGATTCCGTTGCGGCGCGGCCGTTTCCGGATCCGGAGTGAGCGTGAGGAGAATCCGCATGCGGCCCGCCCCCGGGCTGGCCGGTCTCTTTGCCGCCGCGATGCTCGCCGGTGGCTGCACGACGCCGACCCAGCAGGCCTGGACGCCCACGGTCGACACCTACGGCAACTCGCGGGCCCAGTATCTCTCGGTGGACACCATAGAGCGTAGTGCGCTCGCGCAGCGCGCCGCCGGCTCGCCGACGGACCAGGCGATGCGCGGCGCGGTGGGAGGCGGCCTAGTCGGAGCGGCGGGCGGCGCCGCGATCGGCGCCGTGCTCGGCAACCCGGGCCGCGGCGCGGCGCTCGCCAACGGCGATTCGCTGGCGGCCGAGCTCCAGTAGCTGGTCGAGCAGCAGATCTCGACCTTCGACACCGAGAACCTCTCGGGCGCCATGGCGACCACGCCCTGTGCGACGAGCAGGCCACGCAGACGCTCGACTCGCCGCCGATTGACCCCCAGGTCGTCGTAGCCCGTGCGCGACGCAGACCGCACTGTGATCAGGCCCTGGGAGCCTCGCAGGTAAATCTCGAGATCGTCTACGAACCCGAAGAGCGCGCTCGAGTATTCGGCGTGGAGAAAGTCGGACGTCTCGGTGAAAACCACCGTTCGGGGAAGGCCAGCCACCGCGAGGCGAGCGGCGTTCCATGCCCACATCGGGACCTTGACCGCGGACTCCCCCGCGCTCCTCGTCGAGGAAGGCGAAGATCTCGGGGTGGACCCCGTCCATGCGCAGCTCGATCGGGAGGCGGTGGCCGAAGCGGACGCGCAGGTCGGCAAGGAGACCGCGGGGGAAGCAGCGCACCCCGGTGCGGTCCGCGGGAGCGAAGTGGACGCCGGCGAAGCGCAGCAGGATGGGATCCGTGCCCACGAAGGCCAGGTGCGTCACCCGCAGGCCTCCGATCATCAGGAGCCCGATCAGCAGCAGGTTGAGGCGGACGGCACCGAAGTCGCCGTCGAGTGTGGTGTCGCGGAACAGCGCCCGCACCCGACCCGGAAGATCGATCGCCGCGAGGTAGCGCCGGAAGAGCTCGAGACCGCCGTGAGCCGAGATCTTCTCGTCCGAGAAGGTGATCCGGGACATTACCCTTGACGCGCGCCCGAATCCGGCCTCTACTCATCCTCGCGAATGTGGCCTCTTGGTGGACGAAGGTTGGTTGGCACCGCCTTCATACCCACCGACGAGGCCACGTTCAATTCCGGCCTTTCACCACACCCTAGAATGTCGGATCAGGGCTAGGCACTCGGGACAGTAGGAGACACGATGGCATCAGAACAAAAAATGTCGCGCATGGGGCTGACCGCGATGGTCGTCGGCGGCATGGTCGGCGCGGGCATCTTCTCGTTGCCGCGCACCTTCGCCAACGCCACTGGCCCGCTGGGCGCGGTCATCGCCTGGATCATCGCCGGCAGTGGCATGTACATGCTGGCACGCGTGTTCCAGGCGCTGGCCGAGCGCAGGCCCGACATCGATGCCGGCGTGTATGCCTACGCGCGGGAAGGCTTCGGCGACTACCCCGGCTTCCTGTCGGCGTTCGGCTACTGGATCGGCAGCTGCATCGGCAACGTCTCGTACTGGGTGCTGATCAAGTCGACCATGGGTGCGTTCTTCCCGGTCTTCGGTGACGGCAACACCGCGATTGCGATTGCGGTGGCCTCGATCGGCATCTGGTTGTTCCACTTCCTCATCCTGCGCGGCGTGCAGCAGGCGGCGTTCATCAACAGCATCGTCACGGTGGCCAAGGTCATCCCGATCATGATCTTCATCGTGATCTGCTTTGTCGCGTTCAAGGTGGACCTGTTCCGCTTCAACTTCTATGGCGGCGACCTGACCAACGGCCTGTTCGAGCAAGTCAAGGCGACGATGCTGGTCACCGTGTTCGTGTTCATCGGCATAGAAGGCGCCAGCGTCTATTCACGCTTCGCCAAGGAGCGCGCCGACGTCGGCAAGGCCACGATCCTGGGCTTCATCGTCGTCACCACGCTGATGGTGCTGGTGACACTGCTGCCTTACGCCGTGCTGCAGCGCGCCGACATCGCCGGCATGCGCCAGCCGTCGATGGCCGCGGTGCTCGAATCCGTGGTCGGCCCGTGGGGCGCGATCTTCGTCAGTGTCGGGCTGCTGGTGTCGGTGCTCGGTGCCTACCTGGCCTGGGCGTTGATCTGTGCCGAGGTGATGTTCGCCGCCGGCCGGTCGAAGGACATGCCCAAGGCCTTCGCCAAGGTGAACAAGAACAACGTGCCGGTGGTGGCCATGTGGTCCACCAGCATCATCATCCAGCTGATCGTGATCTCGACCTACTGGTCGCGCGACGCGTTCTCGTTGATGCTCAACCTGACCAGCGCGACGACGCTGATCCCCTACCTGTTCGTCGCCGCCTACGGGCTGATGATCGCCCAGCGTGGCGAGACCTACGACGAGCGGCCCGAGGAGCGCCAGCGTGACCTGATCCTGGCCTTGCTGGCAGTGCTGTACACGCTGTTCATGATCTATGCCGGTGGCCTGAAGTTCATCCTGCTGTCGGCGGTGCTTTTTGCGCCGGGCACGGTGCTTTACTTCATCGCGCGGCGCGAGCAGCGCAAACCGGTATTCGAGAAAACCTCGGACTGGGTCACCTTTGGCGTGATCCTCGCCGCCGCCATCTACGGCGTATACGGTCTGGCGGCCGGCACCATTTCCATCTAACCCCCAAGGAGCTCGGCAAGGCAAAAGCAAAGGCAGCCGCAAAGGCAACGGCGAGAACAAAGACACCCGAAGTGAAGTTTGGCGTGCATTCGGAAGTCGGCCAGTTGCGCAAGGTGATGGTCTGCGCGCCGGGCCTGGCGCACAGCCGCCTGACGCCTTCGAACTGCGACCAGCTGCTCTTCGATGATGTGCTGTGGGTCGAGAACGCCAAGCGCGACCATTTCGACTTCATGACCAAGATGCGCGATCGCGGCATCGAGGTGGTGGAGATGCACAACCTGCTGGCCGAGACGGTGGCCGTGCCGACAGGCAAGAAGTGGATCCTCGACAACCAGGTTGTGGCCGATCAGGTGGGGCTGGGTTTCATTCAGGAGCTGCGCAGCTACCTCGAAGGTCTTGACCACCGCAAGCTGGCCGAAACGCTGATCGGTGGCCTGTCCACGCACGACTTCCCGGAGAAGGCCGGCGGCAAGGCACTGAAGATCGTCAAGGAAGCAGCGGGTGTCACCGAGTACCTGCTGCCGCCGCTGCCGAACACGCTGTACACGCGTGACACCACTTGCTGGATCTACGGCGGCGTGACGCTGAACCCGCTGTACTGGCCGGCGCGGCACGAGGAGACCATCCTCACCACGGCGATCTACAAGTTCCACCCCGACTTTGCCGGGAAGGTCAACGTCTGGTGGGGCGACCCGACGCAGGACCACGGCCTGGCCACGCTGGAGGGTGGCGACGTGATGCCCATCGGCAAGGGCAACGTGCTCATCGGCATGAGCGAGCGCACCTCGCGCCAGGCCATCAGCCAGCTCGCAGCCACGCTGTTCAAGAAGGGCGCGGCCGAACGCGTGATCGTCGCCGCGATGCCGAAGATCCGCGCCGCGATGCACCTGGACACGGTGTTCACCTTCGCCGACCGAGACTGCGTGCTGCTGGCACCCGACTTCATGAACCAGACGCGCACTTTCTCCTACCGCCCGAGCAACCATCCCAGCGGTGTCGAGCTGCATGCCGAAAACAAGCCCTTCGTCAATGTGGTCGCGCAGGCGCTGGGCTTCAAGAAGCTGCGCGTGGTCGAAGCCGGTGGCACCGACTACCAGCGCGAGCGCACGCAGTGGGACAGCGGCGCGAACCTGGTCTGTGCCTCGCCGGGCGTGGTGTATGCGTACGACCGCAACACCTACACCAACACGCTGCTGCGAAAGGCCGGCATCGAGGTCATCACCATCGTCGGCGCCGAGCTCGGCCGCGGGCGCGGCGGCGGCCACTGCATGACCTGCCCGATCATCCGCGACGCGGTGGACTTCTAGACACACCGCGCAGCACGTCGGCCCGACGGGTGTGGCGCGAGCCACGTAGCTGCGATGCGGACCTGCCGGGCCGTGTCGAGCGGCGCGGCCATGCACGGCACGCAAGGACCAATCGATGGGCATCAGCGATACCAAGGCCGGGGGGGCTGCGTCGAAGAGCGGGTTCAGGTTTCCCGGCCCGGTCACGACGCTCGCCATCGTCACCGTGTTGGTCTGGCTGGCGACGCTGTTCATCCCCGCCGGGCGCTACCAGACCGATGCCGGCGGCTCGCCGATCCCCGGCACCTTTCAACAGGTGCCTTCACCGCTGAGCTTCAGCGAGAAGGCCATCCAGCTGGCGCTGGCGCCGATCAACGGCTTGTACGGACTGCGCAACGCAGAGGCCAAGGTCGTTGACACCGAGACCGTGGGCCGCAGAGCATAGGAGATTCAGGGTGGGTTCTGGCTCAACGTCCGG
>CAYPSI010000068.1:0-2675 GCA_964413375.1 uncultured Spirochaetales bacterium
CGAGCAGGCGAAGGGCCGCGAGCTCGACGCGCGCACCGACATCTTCTCCTTCGGCGTCGTGCTCTACGAGATGGCGACGGGCCGCCAGGCCTTCACCGGCACCACCTCGGCGCTGCTCTTCGACGCGATCCTGAACCGGCCTCCCGTGCCGCCGCTGCGGCTCAACCCCGAGATACCGCCGGAGCTCGAGCGCATCATCCTGAAGAGCCTCGAGAAGGATCCGCGGCTCAGGTACCAGACCGCGGCCGACCTCGAGGCCGATCTGCGGCGGCTCAAGCGCGACCGCGAGTCGGGGCGCCCGGCTGCGGTCAGTGCGTCGACACTGGCCGCCGCTTCGGGTAGCACGCCCGTGGCGACGTCCGGAACGGCGCTGCAGGCGGCCACCACGAGCAGTCTCCGCGTCTCCGCAGCGCGCGCGCTGCGCTCCCCGCGCTCTCGTGTCGCCGCTTTGGTCCTGCTCGTGGCTGCCGTCGCGGGCGCGACCTTCTTCCACTTCCGGGGCGCCCAGGCCCTGACCGAGCGCGACCTCGTGCTCGTCACCGACTTCGTCAACACCGCCGGCGATTCCGTGTTCGACGGAACGCTCAAGCAGGCGCTCGTGATCCAGCTCGAGCAGTCGCCGTTCCTGAACGTCTTCCCCGAGGATCGGGTGCACCAGACCCTGGGCCTGATGGGGCGGCCCACGGACGCACGGGTCACGAGCGCCCTGGGACGGGAGATCTGCGAGCGCGAGGGGATCAAGGCCATGCTGACCGGCTCGATCGCGGGCCTGGGCAGCCACTACGTGATCACGCTCGATGCCGTGAACACGCGCACCGGCGACTCGATCGGGCGCGAGCAGGTCGAGGCCGAGAGCAAGGAGAAGGTGCTGACGGCGCTCGGCCAGGCCACGACCCGCCTGCGAGCAAAGCTCGGTGAGTCGATGGGCTCGATCCAGGCGTACGACACGCCGATCGAGCGGGCCACCACGTCTTCGCTCGAGGCGCTGAAGGCCTTCAGTGTGGGCGAGGAGCTGCGCTCCACGAAGGGCGAAGTCGAGGCCATCCCACAGTTCGAGCGGGCACTCGAGCTGGACCCCAACTTCGCGATGGCCTATGCCAAGCTCGGCGCGCTTTACGGGAACATCAGCGAGACCGAGCGGTCTTTCGAGTACGGCCGGAAGGCCTTCGAGCGGCGGGACCGGGTGAGCGAGCGCGAGAGGTTCTACATCTCACTGCGCTACTACGCGCACGACACCGGCGACGCCGCGAAGGCGGCCGAAGTCGTCGCGCAGTGGAAGCGCACCTATCCGCGGGACTCGATCCCTTACGACTACCAGGGCATCACCTACGCGACCTTCGGCCAGTACGAGCAGGCTGTGGCGGAGCATCGCGAGGAGGTCTCGCTCTCCCCGACCAGTGCGTTCGGGTACACCAACCTCGCATATTCCTACCTGTACATGAACCGGCTCGAAGAAGCGAAAACCGTCACAGAGCAGGCCTTTCAGAAGAAGGTCGACAAGTCGGACACCCGTTTCCTGCTCTACCAGATCGCCTTCCTGCAGGGCGACAGCGACGGCATGCGGCGAGTGTTGGAATGGGCGAAGGGCCGGCCCGACGAGTCGCTCTTCCGGTGGGCCGAAGCGCGGACGCTGCTTTCGCGGGGCCGGCTGCGACAGGGCCGCGAGCTCTACGCCCAGAGCGTGGCGATGGCCGAGCGTGCCGGATTCAAGGAGCAGGCGGCGCTCATCTTGTTGGACGAGGCACTGGCGGCCGCCGTGTGCGGCGAGGCCGCGCGGGCCCGCGAGGATGTGAAGGCCGCGCTCGCGACGAGCCGCGGCGGCTTCAATCCGATGGGCGCGGCCCACGCCCTCGCTCTGGCCGGCTTCGCGGACGAGACACGGCCGCTTCTGGAGGAAATCGCCAGGCAACTCCCCGTCTCGACCTTGATCCAGACGATCGGCCTGCCCACGGCACGCGCGGCGCTGCAGCTCCGTGCGGGAAACCCGGCAAAGGCGATCGAGCTGCTCGAGGCGCCGGCCCCCCACGAGCTGGGAGTCGGCTTTCCGTACCTGTCCGTGTATGTCCGCGGGCTGGCGTCGCTGCGCGCGGGTGGTGGCGCGGACGCGAAGGGTGCCTTCCAGAAGATCCTCGACCACCCGGGAGTCGACGCGCTCTCCGTGATGCGCCCGCTGTCGCAGCTCGGCCTCGCCCGCGGGGCGGCGCTGGCTGGCGACGCGGCCGGAAGCCGCCGCGCCTACCAGGATTTTCTGGCGCTCTGGAAGGACGCCGACGCCTCGGTCCCGGTCTTGCGCGAGGCGCAGGCGGAGTACGCGAAGCTCAAGGACTGAGGCGGCCGATCCCCGCGCGGCTCAGACCGCGCGCTCGATGACCGGCCGGGAGAGCGTCAAGCCGCTCGGCGCCTCGTCCGCGCCACGATGAGCGGCGAGGGCGCGGCCCTTCGCCACCCACCACGCCTGGGCCTCGGCCGGGGACCACTCGCCGGCGAGGCCGCAGCGCTCGAGGCGCGCCGCCGCCTCGGACGCGGAGGGCGGGCGCCGGGCCGGGTCCTTCTCGAGGCAGGCGAGGACCCAGGCCTCGAGCGCCGCTGGCAGGGCGCGTCCGAGCCGTTCCGAGGGAGGAACGGGTGGCGTGTGCAGGTGGTGCCCGCAGATCTCGATGATCGTCCGGCCCTCG
>CAYPSI010000069.1:0-34736 GCA_964413375.1 uncultured Spirochaetales bacterium
CGGCTTCGCGGAGCTCGCGCGCCGCGAGCCCGAAAGCCGACTTCCCGCGATCTTCCGGGAACGGATCGCGCGGCTGCGGGCCGAGCCGCCGGGGCCAGACTGGGACGCAGCCATCAGCTACGACGAGAAGTGAACCGGGACGCGCTCGCTCGCTTCGCTGCCAGCGCGTTCATCCGCTGCCCGGTCCGCTGGCTCCTTCGCCCGCACCCGGGTACTCTCGAGCGCACGCGGATGCCGCCTCTCCGCCGGCTCCAAGCGTCGATCCGCGGATCCCTGGGTCGGAAGCGGGGTTGAGCGAGCGATGACCCGCTTCACGGCGCTGCTGCTCACGCTGCTGACGGGCTTCGCAGGTCTCGTCTACGAGGTCGCCTGGCAGAAGTACCTGGCCACCCTCCTCGGCTCCCATGCCGAGGCCACGGCGGCCGTGCTCGCGATCTTCCTCGGCGGCCTGTCGACTGGCTACGCGCTCTTCGGCCGCGCGACGCGGTGGATCGTGGAGCGCGCCCGCCGGCTGTCGCGCCCGGCGCGGCTGCTCACTCTCTACGCGCTCGTCGAAGCGGGGATCGGGGTCTACGCGCTGCTCTTCCCGCAGCTCTTCAGCGTCGCCCAGTACGTCTCGCTGCTCGTCCCGCACGGCAACGCCGGTCTGGGCTTCGCGTTCGACGTCGGACTCTCCGCGCTGCTGATCGGTCCGCCGAGCGTGCTGATGGGGGGCACGATTCCGATCCTCACGCTGGCGCTGGCCGGCGACCTCGAGGACTCGACCCGCGTCCACGCCCGGATCTACGGCTTCAACACGATCGGAGCCTTCGCAGGTGCGCTGGCGGGGGGCTTCTTCCTGGTGCCGCTGCTGGGCCTGGACGGCGTCGTCGTGGCGATCGGCTGCGTGAACCTCTTCGCCGCAGCGGTCTTCGCGTTGCTCGAGATGCGTGGCGGACCCGCCCCCGACCTCTCGGAGCCGGCCGGCGCCGAGCCCGTGGCCAGGTTCGCCGCCTGGGCGGCCGTCTCGCTGCTGGCGGGCTTCGCGATGATGGCCCTCCAGACCACCTTCAACCGGATCGGTGCCCTCGCCTTCGGCTCCTCCCAGTTCACCTTCGCGATGGTGGTCGCCGTCTTCGTGCTGTGCATCGCGCTCGGGAGCCTCGCCGTATCGGCCCTGCCGAGGATTCCGCGCGGCCTCGTCGCCGGCTCCCAGTGGGCTCTGCTCGGCCTGCTCTTTCCGCTCTATCTCGTCGCCGCGGATGCGCCCTACTGGGCCCTCGCGATCCGCGTCCAGTTCAGCCAGATCGAGCCGGCCTTCTATCTCTACTATCTGGTCGTCTTCCTCGCGGTGTTTGCGGTCCTGGCCGTCCCCATCGGCCTCTCGGGTGCGCTCCTCCCGCTGCTCTTCCATCAGCTGCGACGCGAGGTGCGCAACCTGGGATCGGTAGCGGGCCGGCTCTACGCCTGGAACACCGTCGGCTCCCTGCTCGGAGCGCTGCTGGGCGGCTACGTGCTGCTCTTCTGGCTCGACCTGCACCACGTCTATCGGATCGCGATGACGGCCCTCTTGCTGAGCGCCTCGATCCTGACGCCGCTCGTGCTGGGACCCATGCCGCGGAGCGTGCCGGTCCTGGGGCTGCTGCCGATGCTCTTCGCGATCTGGGTGCTGCCTGCGTGGCCTGTCGAGCGACTCACCAGCGGGCTCTTTCGGACCCGAGAGCTGAGCGTCGACGCCCTCGTCGGACCGGACGGGTTCTTCGCGAACAACGACCGTAGCGACGTGATCTTCTACGACGACGATCCGACCAGCACCGTGGCCGTCTTCGAGCCCGAAGTCAAACCGCGCAACCGATCCATCGTCGTGAACGGCAAGTCCGACGGCGCGCTCGTGGGCGACTACCCGACGATGGCGCTCAGCGCGCTGATTCCAGCGCTGATGGCGGAGCGCAACGAGCGCGCCTTCGTGATCGGACTGGGAACCGGGGTCAGCGTCGGCGAGCTCGCCGCCCTCGACGAGATCCGGGAGGTCGTGGTGGCGGAGATCTCGCAGGGCGTGATCGCCGCCAATCCCCTGTTCGAGCCGGAGAACCTCGCGCCCTTGAGGAGCCCGAAAGTCGAGGTGATCCGGGGAGACGCCTACCGGGCGCTGCAGAGGAGCTCGAGGCGCTACGACATCATCGTTTCCGAGCCGAGCAACCCGTGGGTCATGGGCGTCGAGATGCTCTACAGCCGCGAGTTCCTCGAGGCGGCGCGCCGCAGCCTGGCGCCGGGCGGCGTCTACGGACAGTGGTTTCACCTCTACGAGACGAGCCCCGACGTCGTAGCGCTCGTGCTGCGCAACTACGCCTCCGTCTTCTCTCACGTTTCCGTCTGGTTCACGCTGGGTCCGGACCTGCTGCTGCTGGGCTTCGACCGGCCGGACCGGGCGCTCGACGTCCGCTTGCTCCAGGAACGCTTCCGGCAGCCCGACTTCGCCGCGGGGTTCGAGCGCGTGGGGATCCGGCGCTTCCCGCAGCTGCTGGCCCACGAGCTGCTGCCGCTCGGGACGCTCCAGGCCGCGGAGCTACCGGGCGAACTGCACACCCTGCGCCACCCGATCCTGAGCGATTGGGCGGCCAGGGCCTTCTTCGTGGGCCGGATGGCTCCGATGCCCCTCTACCTGGGCGATGCCCATCGGGAGGTGTCGCAGCGGAACTCGCTGCTGCGCCGCTTCGTCGGCGACGGGGCCGTGTTTCCGGAAGGAGTGCTCGAGAGCGTGACGCACGAGACCTGTCGTACGCACCGCCACAAGGAGTGCGCCACCTTCTTCGCACTCTGGGGCGTACAGCATCCCGGATCCCAGCGCCTGGCCGAGGCGCTCGCCCGCTCCCAGAAGCGCGTCGGCCCGCGGAGCGGCGCCATCGCTCCCGGCAGGCTCGCGAGGCTGCGCGGCTTCCACACGGGTGAGGGCCTCGACGCCAGCTTCGCGATCCCGGCGGAGAAGGGCATCGCGTTGAGCAACGACTTCGTCGACCACTACCACCCTGCCGCGCCCTTCGATCTCAGCGTGCTCGAGCGCGTCTGGAAGCACTGCCGCGGCGAGGACTGTGAGGAGGCCCGGAGAGAGGTGCTGGAGGGCCTCGGAAAACCCACCCGCGAAGACTCGGGCCGGGGCCTTCGCCCCGTCGAATACGATCGCGCTCCGCCGCCCGAGGTGCCCCGGATTCCCGAGACGGAAGCCCTCTCGCCCTACCCGGTACCCGAGTAGCCCGACGCGGCTCGGCGGTCTGACTGCCGACGATCACGAACGCGGAATGTCGAGCGCGCGCTAAGGTCGAAGCCCGGGGAGGTGTGTCATGCGGATCGATGGGTGCTGCGCTCTCGTCACGGGCGGCGGCTCGGGGCTCGGAGAGGCGACGGCTCGCGAGCTCGTCGCGCGCGGCGCGCGCGTCGCGATCCTCGATCTCGAGCGCTCCCCCGGCGCGCGCGTCGCGAGCGAACTCGGCGCAGCGGCCTGCTTCGCGCCGGGCGACGTCACGAGCGAGGAACAGGTGCAGGCCGCCGTCGAGCGGGCGATCGAGAGTTTCGGCCCACTGCGCATCCTGGTGAGCTGCGCGGGGATCGGGAGTGCGCAGCGCACCGTCGAGAAGGACGGCAAGCCCTTCGATCTCGCGGTCTTCCGGCGCTCGATCGAGGTGAACCTCGTCGGCACCTTCAACGCGATCCGGCTCGCGGCCTCGCGGATGCTCGCAAACGAGCCGAACGAGGGCGGCGAGCGCGGCGTCATCGTGAACACCGCGTCCGTCGCAGCCTTCGAGGGGCAGATCGGCCAGGCCGCCTACTCGGCCTCGAAGGGCGGCATCGTCGGCATGACGCTTCCGATCGCGCGCGACCTCGCGCGCCACGGGATCCGCGTCTGCACGATCGCGCCGGGCCTCTTCGATACGCCACTCCTGCGCTCGCTCCCGGAAGAGGTGAGGAAGGCCCTGGGCGCCTCGGTTCCCTTTCCGCCGCGCCTCGGGCAGCCGCCCGAGTATGCGCTGCTCGCCTGCCAGATCGTCGAGAACCCGATGCTCAACGGCGAGACGATCCGCCTCGACGGTGCCATCCGCATGGCGCCGAGATAGGAGCAGACCCCGGTGGATCTCGGCCGCCTCGCGATCTCGCTGCCAGCCCCCTTTCTCTCGCCGCGCGCGTGCGTCGAGATCGCGCGCAGCGCGGAGCGCGACTGGGGCTACGACGCCATCTGGCTGGCAGAGACCAACGGCCCCGATTCGGCGAGCCTGGCGGGCGCACTCGCGATGCTGACCGAGCGAGCGACGATCGGAACGGCGATCATCCCGGTCTTCAACCGCACGCCGGCCGTGCTCGCGATGACCGCGGCGACGCTCGGCGGGCTCGCGCCCGGCCGCTTCGTCCTCGGCCTCGTGAGCTCGAGCCACGCGATCATCGAGGACTGGAATGGCGTCCCCTTCGAGCAGCCGCTCGCGCGCGTGCGCGAGACGGTGGCGATCGTGCGCGAGGCGCTCGCCGGTCGAAAGACCGCCTACGAGGGCAAGACGCTTCGTTCGAAGGGCCTGCGCCTCGGCAGCGTCCCGGAGCGGCCCGTCCCGATCTACGTGGCAGCGCTGCGCGAGCGCATGCTCGAGCTCGCCGGGGAGATCGGCGACGGGCTGATCCTGAACCTCTTCCCGGTGACGGCCATGCCTCGGATCCTCGCCGCTTACGGCCGCGGCGCCGCGCGCGCGGGCCGTGACGCGAGCCGCGACGAGGTGGTCTGCCGTTTCCAGGTCGCGGTGACCGACGACGTCGCGGCCGCGCGCAGCATGATCCGCTTCGCCTTCACCGGCTATGTGGCGCAGCCGGTATACAACGCCTACTTCCGCTGGTGTGGCTTCGAGGCGGAGGCCCGGGCGGTGGCGGAGGCCTTCGCGCGCGGCGACCGGGCGGCGAGCGCGGCCGCGATGAGCGACGCGCTGATCGACCGGATCGCGATCCTCGGCAGTGTCGAGCGCTGTCGCGAGCAGATCGCGGAGTTCGTGGCCGCCGGCGTCACGACGCCGGTGATCGCCCCGATCGCGACCGACGTCGCCGGAGTGCGCGCCGTCTTCGAGGCCTTCGCTCCGGCCCGGGCGCGCGCGTGAGCGCTGGCGGCATGCAGACCCTTCTCGTCTCCGGAGCGACCGGTCTGATCGGCCAGCGCCTCCTCGGGGCCTTCGGCGACGCGGGTCCGCGCGTGCTCGCGCTCACGCGCAGCCCCGAGCGCGCGGCCGCAGGGCTCGGCGCGCGCGGCACACCGGTCGCCTGGGATGGCCTCCAGGTCCCGCACGAGGCCCTCGCCGAGGCCGACACGCTGCTGCACCTCTCGGGCGAGCCGATCTTCGGGGGGATCCCGACGCCGCGCCGCCTCGCGCGGATCCGCGCGAGCCGCGTCGGCTCGACGCGGGCGATCGTCGCCGCGATCGCGGCGCTCGCGGCCGAGCGGCGGCCGCGGGCGCTCGTCTGCGCGTCGGCCGTCGGGATCTACGGCTCGCGCGGCGACGAGGAGCTTCCCGAGGAAGCGCTTGCGGGCGAGGGCTTCCTCGCGGAGCTCTGCCGCGACTGGGAGACCGCCGCGCTCTCGGCCGCGGCCTACGGCGTGCGCGTCGTCTGCCTGCGCTTCGGCATCGTGCTGGCGGCCGAGGGCGGTGCACTGGCGCTGCTGGCCCGCATCTTCCGCCTGGGCCTCGGCGGACGCCTCGGCAGCGGACGACAGTGGGTCCCTTGGATCCACGCGGACGACGCCGTGGGTCTCGTCCGCCGCGCGCTCGAAGATCCGGACCTGCGCGGCGCGATCAACCTCGTCGCCCCCGGCTGCGTGCGCAACGCCGAGCTCGCCCGTGCACTCGCCGCGCGCCTCGGGCGCCCCGCGCTGCTGCCGGCTCCGGCCTTCGCCGTGAAGGCTGCCCTCGGCCCTCTCGCCGGGGAGCTGCTCGGCAGCCGCCGCGTCGTCCCACGACGCGCAACGCAGCTCGGACATGCCTTCGCCTACCCCGCTCTCGAGAGCGCACTCGCACGGGAGCTTCGCTAGCGTCACCGAAGGGGAGGAATCGCCATGCCGCGACCGAAGAGCAGCGCGGGTTGGAACCTGTGGGTGATCTTCGGCGTGCTCGTGGCGGCGTGGCACCCGGCGCCTCTGGCGCAGGCCGCGCAGGCCGCGACCTTCTCCGAAGGAGAGCTCGAGCAGATCGTCGCCCCGATCGCGCTCTACCCGGACTCACTCCTGGCGCAGGTGTTGATGGCTTCGACCTATCCGCTCGAGGTGGTCGAGGCGGCGCGCTTCGCGAAGCAGAACCCGGATCTCAAGGAAGACGCGCTCGACAACGCGCTCCAGGACAAGACCTGGGATGCGAGCGTCAAGTCGCTGGTGAGCTTCCCGCAGGTCCTCACGATGATGAACGAGAAGCTCGACTGGACGCAGAAGCTCGGCGACGCCTTCCTCGCGCAGCAGAGCGGCGTGATGGACTCCGTGCAGCGGCTGCGCGCGAAGGCGAAGGCCGAGGGCAACCTGGAGACGACAGAGCAGCAGAAGGTGATCGTCGAGCCGGCGCCCCCGCCTCCTCCCGATGTCGTCGTCCATCAGGCGCCGCCGAGCCAGACGGTGATCGTGATCGAGCCGGCCAATCCGCAGGTCGTATACGTCCCTACCTACAACCCGACCGTCGTCTACGGCGCCTGGCCCTATCCCGCCTACCCGCCCTACACCTACTACCCGCCGGGGTATGCCGTCGGTGCGTCGATGATCTCGTTCGGTATCGGCATGGCCGTCGGCGCGTCGCTCTGGGGAAACCCCAGCTGGGGCTGGGGCCACGGTGACATCGATATCGACGTCAACCACTACAACAACTTCAACTCCAACGTCACCCGGAACTACAACAAGAACGAGATCAACAACAAGTTCCAGAACGGCAACTGGCAGCACGACGCCTCGCACCGCAAGGGCGTGCAGTACCGCGACCAGGCGACGCAGCAGCGCTTCAACAAGAGCGGACCCGCGGGCGCCGACTCGCGCGAGGCCTTCCGCGGCCGCGCCGAGCAGGGTCGCGAGCAGATCAAGCGCGAGGGCACGGCCGGCGTGCAGCGCGATCTCGCGCGCAGCCAGCCCGCCGCCGGCAAGGGCGACCGCTCCGCCGGGCAGCAGCGCCCCGGCGCTGCGAGCGACCGCGCCGGCGCGAAGCAGCCGAGCGCGGGGTCACGCGACCGGGCCGCCGCGCCGAAACGCACCGGCTCGAAGAGCCCGAGCAGCCTCGATCGCGGCCGCGGCTCCGGCGCGTTCCAGGGCGTGGGCCAGGGCAAGCAAACCCGGCAGGATTCGAGCCGCGGCCATTCGAGCCGAGCGAGCGCCGGCAGCATGGGCTCGCGCGGCGGTGGTGGTTCGCGCGGCGGCGGTGGCGGGTCGCGCGGCGGCGGGCGGCCCCGATGAGCGCGCAGCCGACGCGACCGAAGTGCATCGGAGCACACGAGGAGAGCAAGATGATCGCGCGCCTCACCCGCGCCGTCGCCGCGAGCCTGATCGCAGGCATCTTCGCTGCGACCAGTCTCCCGCTGCCCTCGCAAGCCGCGTCCGAGGTGGCGCAGAAGCACTTCGCCTCGCCACAGGAGGCGTTCTCGGCATTCGTCGCCGCCGCCCGGGCCGGCGACCAGCCTGCACTCCTCGCGATCCTCGGCGCCAAGGCGAAGCCGATTCTCGCATCGGGCGACCCGGTGGCAGATCGCAACGGTGTGGAGCGCTTCGTCGCGAGCTACGACGCGGCACACGCGATCCAGATGAGCGGCGAGAAGCAGGCGGAGCTCGTGACGGGCAGCGACGAGTGGCCCTTTCCGATCCCCGTCGTGAAGGAGGAGTCCGGCTGGCGCTTCGACACCGACGCGGGCGACGAGGAGGTTCTCGCCCGCCGCATCGGGCGCAACGAGCGCTTCACGATCCAGGCCTGTCTCGCCTTCGTCGACGCGCAGCGCGAGTACTGGGCGCGCGACGCCGACGGCAACGCGCTGCTCCACTACGCGCGCCAGCTGCTGAGCAGCGAGGGCAAGCGCAATGGTCTCTACTATCCGACCGCAGAAGACGAGGAGCCGAGCCCCCTCGGCCCCGGCTTCGCGAAGGCCAGGGACGCCGGCTACGACAAGCTGAAGGCCGGATCGCCGACGCCCTTTCACGGCTATTTCTACAGGATCCTCGACGCGCAGGGTCCGCACGCACCCGATGGCGCCTACAGCTACCTGGTCGGCGAGCAGATGATCGGCGGCTTCGCGCTGCTGGCGATTCCAGCGACCTGGGACAACTCGGGCGTGATGAGCTTCCTCGTGAACCAGGACGGCGTCGTGTATCAGAAGGACCTGGGCCCCGAGACGGCGAAGCTCGCCGAGGCGATCCGGAGCTTCGACCCGGACGACACCTGGACCCGCGTCTCCGGGGACGACCTGGCACCGCAGTCGGTTCGCTAAGCGTTTCCCGAGGCCTCGTCCGAGGGCTCGAGTCCGAAGACGGTGGGGAGCACCTGCTTCACCGTCAGGCTGGACGTCCCGGGGATCACCTCGAAGAACCCGAGCGAGATCGGGGGATCCTCGAGCGTCGCGAAGCGCTCGCGGAACTCGGCCAGAAGCCGGCGCACGATCCGCTCAGCCGCCCCGCGATCGACGTCCGTCAGCATCATCACCACGCGCTCGCGGGTAAGGCGCAGGATCGTATCGTCCATGCGCAGCGCGCTCGCAAAGAACGCGACGATCTCGGGGAAGAGCAGGTCACCCTCGCGCCCCGCCATTCCCACGACGACGGAAGGCAGCTGGTGCGCGGTCGCGAGACTCGCCGCCCGGCCGAGCATCTCACGCAGCCGGAGGGGATCGTCCACGCCCGTCGGCATCGAAGCCACCATCGCCATGATACTCCCATCGGCGCGGCTGACGGGGACCTGTAGGGGAGACCCAACGCCTCCGCGGGTGGCGGGCGCCCCCCCCGGTTGGTGTGGCTCCGGCCCCTCTCCTACGTTCGCGACCCGGAGGATCGGACGTGGAATTGCGCGCCTCGAAGTCGGCCGATGAAGCCGTGGATGCGAGCCGCCTCGCGGCGGGCTTCGGGGCGCTGGTCGCGCTGTGCTTCGCGCTGATCGTGCTCGGGGCGCTCGTGCGCGTCCATGGAGCGGGGCTCGCCTGCCCGGACTGGCCGCTCTGTTTCGGCCGGGTGCTCCCCGAGATGAATCTCGAGGTTGCGTTCGAGTGGACGCACCGGCTGGTGGCCGGGAGCGTGGCCCTGTGCTTCGCCGCGCTCGCGGCGCTCACGCTCCGGAGGCCGGCGCTGCGAAGCTCGCGCCCGCTCCTCGCGGTCGCCGCGCTGCTGCTCGGCGTCCAGATCCTGCTCGGCGCCCTCACGGTGTGGCAGCTCCTCGCCCCCTGGACCGTGACCGCCCACCTGCTCACCGGCAACGCGTTCGCAGCGACGCTGCTGCTCACCGCACTGGCCCTTCGCGATGGCGGCGCGCCGCTCCGCCGCGCCGCGCTCGCCCCTGCTGCGCGGCGCGCAACCGCGTTCGCGGCGACGCTGCTGGTGCTCCAGGTCGCGCTCGGCGGCCTCGTGGCCTCCCGCTATGCCGGGCTCGCCTGCCCCGAGTGGCCGACCTGTCGCGAGGGGCTGTGGTTCCCGACCTGGGAGGGGCCGGTCGGGCTCCAGCTGCTGCACCGCATCAATGGCTATGCGCTGGTCCTTTGCCTCGCCGCGGCGGCCTTCGCCGCCCGCGCCGCGCCGGCGCTGCGCGGTGCCACCCGCCTCGCGCTGCTGCTCGCCGTGGCACAGCTGGGGGTCGGGGTCGCCAACGTACTGCTCGCGCTCCCGATGGAGGTGACCGGCCTGCACTCCGCCCTCGCGGCAGGACTCGTACTCACGCTCACCTGGGCCAGCCGCGAGCTATGGCTGGCCGGCCCCGCACCGGGGGCGTAGCTCCCTCCCGCGTGCTACAAGGATTGCCCCGATGCGCTCCTACCAGATCTTCGCGTCCCTCCCGCCCGAGCGGAACCAGGCGCTGCTGCACTCGCTCTCGGAGAAGATGCCGATCGTCTACGCGCAGGCGCTCGGAGCGGCCTGCGTCGCACTCAAGGCGCGCCCCGTCTACATGAGGCGGCAGCCCGTCGAGAAGCGCGCCGAGGCGATCCGTCGCGCGCTCGCCCGCGTGACGGCCGACCCCGTCGCCGCCGAGGTGCTCGCGGCCTATTTTCTCGAGTGCCGCAAGGATCTCCTCGTCGAGTGGCTCGATCTGGTCGAGCTCGCGCACGCGGAAGGCGTGCTCGAGAGCGACGCGCCGCCGCCGCCCAGCGACCCGAAGCTGCGCAAGGCCAGCCAGAAGTTCCTCGGCGCCGACGACGATCCGGACCGGCGCCTGCTGCTGCGCGCCTTCGCCGCGCAGGAAGCGATCGAGTGGCCCACGCTCGACGCAGTGCTCGCCGAGGGCTAGGCGAAGGGGTCTGCGGCTATTTGCAGCGGAAGACCAGTCCCGCGCCCGGTGTGGAAATCTCGTTGCCGTAGCTGAGCGTGTTCTCGACGCGCCCGTAGGGCAGGTAGATGTCGGCGCAGTAGCCCGAGACGTGCTCCATCTCGGCCTGGATGGCGTCGCTCTGGCGCCCGTCGGGGAGCTTCACGTCGTCGTCGCTGAAGATTCCCACCACGCTGAAATCGCCCTTGGCCTTCGCCTCGCGCTCCACACGGAGCTCGAGCAGCGAGAGCGCCCGGTTGGGATCGTCCTGGAGCTCGGGCGTATCGAGCGCGTCGAGCTCGGCGCCCGTGGGTCCGAGGATGCGCTCGATGCGACCGTCGGCGTGCTGGATCAGCGCGAAGGGCAGGAAGGAGAACTCCTGCTCGAGCTGGGTCTTCGCATAGACCACCCCCTCCCTGACGATCCGGTCGACCTGCTGCTGGGGTGTGGACGCCTCCTCTGCGCGGGCTCCATGGGTCCAACAGGCAGCCGCGAAGAGGAAGAGCGCGATCCCACCGGTGCGATGCCACGTCATGCGAAAGCTCCTGCGCGTGCCCGCCATCGGGCGACCGACGGGGCATTCTAGTACGCTCGGCGAGCCCATGCTCCGCCTCTACGACTACTTCGAATCCGGCAATGCCTACAAGGTCCGGCTGCTGCTTGCGCAGCTCGGGATCGCTTTCGAGCGCGTGGAGCTCGACATCCTGAAGGGGGAGACGCGCGCACCGGCCTTCCTCGCGAAGAACCCGAACCACCGCATTCCGTTGCTCGAGTGGCCCGACGGGCGCACGCTGGCCGAGTCGAACGCGATTCTCTTCCACCTCGCCGAGGGCACGCCCTTGCTGCCCGAGGACCGCTTCGAGCGCGCGCAAGCGCTCCAGTGGATGTTCTTCGAGCAATACAGCCACGAGCCCTACATCGCGGTGCTGCGCTTCTGGCACTTCTCCGGGCAGCTCGAGAGCCACCGCTCCGAGCTCGCCGCGAAGCTCGAGCGCGGCAACCACGCCCTCGGCGTGATGGAGCAGCACCTGGTCGATCACGCGTTCTTCGCAGGCGAGCGCTACTCGGTCGCCGACATCGCCCTCTACGCGTACACCCATGTCGCCGATGAGGGCGGCTTCGAGCTCGGGCGCTTCCCGGCGCTCGGTCGCTGGCTCGCGCGCGTCCGCTCGCAGCCCGGGCACGTCCAGATCACGGATGCGGTCGGGCAGCTCGTCGCCTGGCCGGCCGGGTGATCGAGCTCTCGGATCTCGGCAAACGCTGGGGCGACGCGATCGCCGTGGAACACCTCTCGCTGCGCGTCGAGCGCGGCGAGCTGCTGGTGCTCGTCGGCGGCTCGGGCTCGGGAAAGACCACGACCCTCAAGCTGATCAACCGCCTCGTCGAGCCCAGCTCCGGCACGGTGCAGATCGCCGGGATCGACCACCGGACGCTCGCCGGCCACGAGCTGCGCCGCCGCATCGGCTACTGCTTCCAGCAGGTCGGCCTCTTCCCGCACTTCTCGGTCGCGGAGAACGTCGGCATCGTGCCGCGCCTGCTCGGCTGGCCCGCGCGCGAGGTCGAGAGGCGCGTCGACGAGCTGCTGGAGCTCGTCGGTCTCGCGCCCGGCGAGTTCCGGGCGCGCCCTCCCGACGCGCTCTCCGGCGGGCAGGCCCAGCGTGTGGGGCTCGCCCGCGCGCTCGCGGCGCGGCCCGAGCTGCTGCTCCTCGACGAGCCCTTCGGCGCGCTCGATCCGGTGACGCGCGAGCACCTCCAGGGGTGGTTCGCGCGGCTGCGTCGCGAGCTCGGCACGACCGCGATCTTCGTGACACACGACGTGGTGGAGGCCCTGCTCCTCGGCGATCGGATCGCGGTGCTCGAGGCCGGGCGCCTGCTCCAGGTGGGAAGGCCCGACGAGCTGCTGTCGCGTCCGGCGGACGCGGTCGTCGCCGAGCTCCTCGAGACGCCGCGCCGCCAGGCCGAGGCGCTCGAACGCGCGCTCGGGCGGACGCGCCGCTGATGGCCGAGCAGCTTGCGCTGCTCCCCGGACGGCTGGCCGCCCACCTCGAGCTCTCGCTGGCTGCGCTCGCGATCGCGACGCTCGTGAGCATCCCGATCGGCATCCGCGTGGCGAGGCGCGGCGCTGCGGCGAACGCAGTGCTCGCGGCAGCGAGCGTCGTGCAGACGATCCCGAGCCTGGCGCTGCTCGCGATCATGGTGCCGCTGCTCGCCGGGCTGGGCGCCGCGCTGCACGGGCCGCTCGCGACGCTCGGAACGGAGCTACGCGGCATCGGCAGGGCCCCCGCGCTCGTGGCACTCACCCTCTACGGCATGCTGCCGATCCTGCGCAACACCGTGACGGGGATCTCCGGCGTCGATCCTGCGGTCCGCGAGGCAGCGCGCGGCGTCGGCATGACGCCTCGCCAGCAGCTGCTGCGCATCGAGCTCCCGCTGGCGCTCCCGGTGATCGTCGCAGGTCTGCGCACGGCGGCGGTGTGGATCGTCGGAACTGCGACGCTCTCGACGCCCGTCGGCGCCACCAGCCTCGGGAACTTCATCTTCAGCGGGCTCCAGACGCGCAATAGCGCCGCGCTGCTCGTGGGTTGTGGGGCGGCTGCGGGACTCGCGCTGTTGCTCGACCAGCTGATCCGCCTGCTCGAGATCGGGGTGCGCAGGAGGCAGCGAGCGACGGTCTTCGCAGCCTGCGCGACGCTCGTGCTCCTCAGCCTCGCGAGCGCGCTCCGCCCCGGCGCCGCGGAGGGTGTCCGGCCCATCGCGATCGGCGCCAAGACCTTCACGGAGCAGTACGTGCTCGCCGAGCTCCTGGCCGAGCAGATCCACCGCGAGGCTGGGCTCCCCGTGCGCGTGCTCGAATCGCTGGGCTCGACCGTCGCCTTCGATGCGCTGCGCACGGGAGCCATCGACCTCTACGTCGACTACTCCGGAACGCTCTGGGCCAACGTGATGAAGCGCGGCGACCCGCCTCGCGAACGCGAGCATGTGCGGGACGAGGTCGCGCGCTTCCTGCGCGAGAAGCATGGAATCGAGGTCGTCGCCGCGCTCGGCTTCGAGAATGCGTACGCACTCGGGATGCGCACGGAGCGCGCCCGCGAGCTTGGGATCACCCGCATCGCGGAGCTCGCGAGCGTCGCCCCGACGCTCGAGATCGGCGGGGACTACGAGTTCTTCCAGCGTCCCGAATGGGCGGCGCTCGAACGCAGCTACGGGCTCGCGTTTCGCGCCGAGCGCAGCATGGATCCCGCGCTGATGCTCGAGGCCCTCGTGCAGGGCGAGGTCGACGTGCTCTCCGCCTTCTCGACCGACGGAAGACTCGCCGCCCACGAGGTCCGGCTGCTCGACGACGATCTCGGCGTGATTCCGCCCTACGACGCGCTCATACTGGCCGGCCCACGCCTGCTCGCGGAGACTCCGGAGGTGGCCGGCGCGCTGCGCGCGCTGGACGGCGCGATCGACGCGCCCGCGATGCAGCGGATGAACCTCGCGGTGGACCGCGACGGCGTATCCCCGCGAGAGGTCGCGCGCCGCTTCCTCGACGCTCTCGGAGAGCGCCCACGGCCCTGATGCGGCGTCCGGATCGGGGCTAGTCTTCGCCACCGCGGAGGGCTTCGAATGCGCGAGAGCGAAGGTCGCTATGCCGGAAAGGTGGCGCTCGTCACGGGCGCCGGGGGAGGCATCGGCGAGGCGACGGCCCGCCGCCTCGCCCGGGAGGGAGCCCGCGTATTGCTCGCGGATCTAGCGGGGGAGAGGCTCGACGCGGTGGCCGATGCGCTCGGAGCGCAGGGGCTCGCGTGCCCGACCGACGTGACGCGCGACGAGGAGGTCCGGCGCGCGGTGGCGACGGCCGAGCGCGAGCTCGGCGGACTGGATCTGCTGGTGAACAATGCCGGCATCGAGGGCGCGATCGCCTCGATCGAGGACTACCCGCTCGAGATCTTCGAGCGGGTGCTCGCGGTGAACGTGCGCGGGGTCTTCCTCGGCATGCGCCATGCGGCGCCGGCACTGCGCCGCCGCGGAGGCGGCGCGATCGTGAACCTGGCCTCCGTGGCGGGAGTGACGGGCGACCCGAACCTCTCGGCCTACGTCGCGAGCAAGCATGCGGTGATCGGTCTCACGCGCAGCGCGGCGCCGGGCTTCGGCCCGCAGGGGATCCGCGTGAACGCGGTCGCGCCTGCTCCGGTGGAGACCCGCATGATGCGCGCGCTCGAGACGGGGCTGGGCGGTCCGCAGCCAGAGCTGGTGAAGAAGATGATCGTCGACCGGATTCCGCTCGGTCGCTATGCGGAGCCCGACGAGGTCGCTGCGCTGATCGCCTTTCTCGGCAGCGACGAGGCGCGCTACATCAACGGCTCGATCTACACCATCGACGGCGGCATGACGCCCATCTGAAGAGAGGGGGCCCTGCATGAAGATCGACGCGGCGCTCTTCAGCACCGATCTGCTCGGCTGCGAGGCCCTCGCGGCCACACTCGAGGAGCAGGGCTTCGCGGCGGCGTGGTCCGTGGAGGGCCAGCACGATCCCTTCCTCCCGCTGGTACTCGCGGCCCGGGGAACCACGCGCCTCGAGCTCGGAACGGCCATCGCGGTGGCCTTCGCGCGCAACCCGATGACCTGCGCGCAGATCGCATGGGACCTCCAGGCGATCTCGCGCGGGCGCTTCATCCTGGGCCTCGGCACGCAGATCCGTCCGCACATCGAGCGGCGCTACAGCCAGCCCTGGTCGCGCCCGGCCGCGCGGATGCGCGAGTTCGTGCTCGCGATCCGCGCGATCTGGCGCTGCTGGCACGAACGCGAGAAGCTCGACTTCCACGGCGAGTTCTACACGCACACGCTGATGACGCCCTTCTTCGACCCGGGCCCGAGTCCCTGCGGCGTCCCGCCGATCTTCGTCGCCGGAGTCGGCCCCCGCGTCAGCGAGGTCGTAGGCGAGGTCGGCGACGGCTTCTTCGTGCACCCCTTCCACTCGCCCGAGTTCCTGCGGAGCGAAACACTCCCGGCGCTCGAGCGCGGGCTCGCCACGGCCGGGCGCGCACGCAAGGACTTCCAGATCTCCTGCCAGACGATCGTCGCGATCGGAAACACACCGGAGCAGATCGAGAGCGCGCGGCAGAAGGCCCGAGGGCAGATCTCCTTCTACGGCTCGACACCGTCCTACCGGGGCGTGCTCGACCACCACGGCTACGCGTCGCTCCAGCCGGAGCTCAACCGCCTGTCGAAGCAGGGGCGCTGGGTCGACATGATGGGGCTCATCGACGACGCGCTCTTCGACGCGATCGCGGTGTCCGGAACGCCCGCCGAGGCCGGCCGCAAGCTCAACGCGCGCAACGCCGGCTTCGCGGACCGCACGACGCTGATGCTCTACGACGAAAGCGGAGACCCCGACGCCGTCGTCGCCCTGCTGCAAGCGGCGCAGTAGCGCCGACCCCGCTGGCCCCGGGGCCGCGCTAGCCGCGCACCGTGATCGCCGCGTTCGAGATGATCACGGCGTCGCGCTCCTTCGACTTCGCCTGGATCAGGATCTTGTCGCCCTCGCGCCAGTGCGAGACGAGGTAGGTCTCGCCGGGAAAGGCCACCCCGGCGAAGCGCGCCTGGTAGCGCGCGACCTTCGCGACGTCGCCGCCGAGCACCTCGTCGACGACCGCCTTGCAGACGATCCCGTAGGAGCACAGGCCGTGGATGATCGGGCGGTCGAAGCCGGCCATCTTTGCGAACTCGGGGTCCGCGTGCAGCGGGTTCTTGTCTCCCGAGAGGCGATAGACGAGCGCCTGCTGCGGCAGGGTGCGCCGCTCGACCACGCCGTCGGGCGCGCGCGCCGGCGCCTCGTTGCCGGCCTTCGGCCCGGACTCGCCGCCGAAGCCCCCCTCGCCGCGCAGGAAGAGACCAAAGCGGTTCGTGAAGAGCGGCCGGCCCGATTCGTCGCTGCTCACGACCTCGAGCACGCACAGGCAGGCCTTCCCCTTGTCCCAGAGCTCCGCGACCTTGCCGCGGTTCGTGATCGTCGCCTCGGGGGGAATCGGCTGGTGGATCTGCAGATCCTGCTCGCCGTGCAGAAGCATCGCGAAGTTGAACTTGAGGCCTGGCACGCTCCCGAGACCACCCATCGCACCGAAGGTCGGAATCACCCCGAAGCTCGGCAGCACCTTCAGGTTCTTCTCGTAGCAGTACTCGAGCTCGTTCTTGTCGGTGGCCGGATTCCCGGCGCCGACACCGAGGTGGTACAGGATCACCTGGTCTCGGGTGTAGCTGTACTTGCCCTCGCCGAGCTCGCGGCCGAGTGCCTGCTTGGGATCGATCGGCATCTTCGTCTACCCCTGTTGTGCTTTGAGGGCCTCGGCGATCGCCTGCATTTCGCCCGCGATGCTGTCCGGGATCGTGTGGCCCTCGGTGGTGCGGATGGCCGGCAGGTTCGCGGCGATCTCCTCGGGCGAGGGAACCTGGCCCTTGCGGGCCGTCCAGCCCTTGCCGAGACCGACGAAGATCCGGGCGTAGCGCCCGCCTCCCACGTCGAAGATCTCGTGCGTGAGCTGGCACTGCTCCGAGACGAGGTAGGCGACGAGCGGCGTCACGAAGTTCGGATCGAGCGCCTCGGCCAGGGGGCCGAGCAGGGTCTCGGTGAGCCGCGTCTTCGCGATCGGCGCGATGGCGTTGGACTTGATGTTGTTCTTCGCGCCTTCGACGGCCAGCACGTTCGAGAGCCCGACGAGGCCCATCTTCGCCGCGCCGTAGTTCGACTGGCCGAAGTTGCCGAAGATTCCGTCGCCCGACGCCGTGAAGACGAAGCGCCCGTAGCTGTGCTCCTTCATCACCCGGAAGGCCGGCTGCGAGACGTAGAAGGCGCCCTTCAGGTGTACGTCGATCACCGCTTCGAGGTCCTTCGGCTCGAGTTTCGCGAAGGATTTGTCGCGCAGGATGCCGGCGTTGTTGATGACGATGTCGACCTTGCCGAAGTTGTCGACGGCGGCCTGGACGATCGCCTCACCGCCCTCTGGCGTCGAGACGGAGTCGTAGTTCGCGACGGCCTTGCCGCCCTTCTCGAGGATTTCCTTCACCGTCTGGTCGGCCATCGAAGAGCCGCCCCCGCTGCCGTCGGTGGAGCCGCCGAGGTCGTTCACCACGACGCTGGCGCCGCGAGAGGCGAGCATCATGGCGTAGGTCTTTCCGAGGCCACCGCCGGCCCCGGTGATCACGGCGACGCGGCCGTCGTAGCGGATCTCGCTCATCGGGAGAACTCCTTCCTCGTGGGGCGCGCATGATAGCAACTCAGCGGCGGTAGCGGCGGCCCTGGACCGCGCCGATCACGCGCCGGAAGGCGCCCCGGGGTAGGGCCCCCGAAGCCGCCGCGAGCAGCTTGTAGCCGAGCCCCGGTACGCAGAGCACCTCGGCGCGCGCGAGCGACGCGAGCGACGCCTCCACGACCGTCTCGGGGCTCATCCAGGCGAAGCCGGGCACCGTCGTCGGGTCGACTCCCGCACGCTCCTGGAAGCGCGTGCGGGTGAAGCCCGGGCAGAGCACCTGCACCCGCACGCCCGTCCCCCGCAGCTCCTCGGCGAGCGCCTCGGTCAGACTGTTCACGAAGGCCTTGGTGGCTCCGTAGGTCGCCGTGAAGGGATAAGGCCCGATCCCGGCCAGCGAGGACACGTTGATCACCGCGCCGCGCCCGCGCGGGACCATCGACGCGACGGCGGCATGGGTGAGGCGCATGAGTGCCACGACGTTCAGGCGGATCTGCTGCTCCTCGCGCTCGACATCCTGCTCGGCGAAGGCGCCTACGCTGCCGACGCCCGCGTTGTTCACCACGAGGTCGAAGGCACGCCCGGAGCGCACGCGCTCCTCGACCCGGCGCAGGTCCGCGTCCACGGTGAGATCGCAGCTCAGGCACTCGACCGCTGCCCCGCTCCCGCTGCGCAGCTCCTTGGCGAGGGACTCGAGGGCGTCCGTGCTGCGCGCCACGAGCACGAGGTCGTGCGCATCGCGTGCGAGCTGCCGCGCGAAGGCCTCGCCGATTCCCGACGAGGCCCCCGTCACCAGGGCGAGGCGGCGATCGGGTTCCGGCACGGATGCTCCTCCTGCGGGCCCCACCCCGGAAGATCTGCGACCGGAGGGGCCCGAGCGGAGAAACGGTAAGCTAGAACGCGCTTCCATGCCCACCGACTTCGCACGCACCCTGGCCTCGCATGGCGTCGCAGCGCTGCGGCGAGCCGCCGCCAGCACACTCCAGGTGAACGTGGGGCGGCGCTGCGACCTCGCCTGCCATCATTGCCACGTGGAGGCCGGGCCGAAACGCAGCGAGGCGATGAGCCTGAAGACGGGGGATCGCGTGCTCGAGCTCCTCGAGGGGAGCCCCGGAATCGCGACGCTCGACCTCACCGGCGGAGCTCCGGAGCTCCACGAGATCTTTCGGCCCCTCGTCATCGGCGCCCGCGCGCTCGGCCGCTCGGTCATCGACCGCTGCAATCTGACGACGCTGCTGCTGCCCGGCCAGGAAGACACTGCGGAGTTCCTCGCGCGCAACGGCGTCCGCGTCGTGGCCTCGCTCCCGTGTACCAGCTCCGGCAACGTCGACGCGCAGCGCGGCCGCGGCGTCTTCGGGCGCAGCATCGAGGCGCTCCAGCGTCTGAACACGCTCGGCTACGGACGCGCCGGCTCCGGGCTGATTCTCGATCTGGTCTACAACCCGCTCGGCCCCTCGCTCCCGCCGCCGCAGCAGGAGCTCGAGACGCGCTATCGCGACGAGCTGCGCGCGCTCCACGGCATCGAGTTCGGGCGTCTCCTCACGCTCACCAACATGCCGATCAAGCGCTTCGCGCACGCGCTCGCGCGCGATGGGCGACTCGAAGCGTACCTCTCGCTGCTCGTGAACCACTTCAATCCGGAGACGGTCTCCGGGCTGATGTGCCGCACGACGATCTCGGTCGGCTTCGACGGCGCACTCTACGATTGCGACTTCAACCAGATGCTCGAGATCCCGCTCGGCGGACGCGCGCGCAGCGTCTTCGACGTCGGGTCGCTCGAGGAGCTCTCCGGAGAGCCGATCGCGACTGCACCCCACTGCTTTGGCTGCAGCGCCGGAACCGGATCGAGCTGCGGCGGAAGCCTCGTCTAGTGGAGCCCGCGAGGCCGCAGGCGGCGCGGGCGGCTCCCGGGCGAGGCATCCTTCGAAGCCTCGCGCTCGCGGCCGCGCTCGCGGCGCTGCTGCTGCTCGGCCGCTTCGCGGGCGACGCGATCCCGCGCTTCGCGAGCTGGGTCGAGGGTCTCGGCGCGCTCGGGCCAGCGGTCTTCATCGCAGGCTACGCGGCGGCGGTGGTGGCCTTCGCGCCGGCCTCGCTGCTGACACTCGCGGCGGGCGCGATCTTCGGCGTGCTCGAGGGCACCGTCTACGTCTTCGTGGCCGCGAGCCTCGGCGCCTGTCTCGCCTTCCTCGTCGCGCGTCACGCGGCGCGCCCGCTCGTCGAGCGCCGCGTCGCCGGAAACCCCCGCTTCGCGGCGATCGACCGCGCGATCGGGCAGCAGGGGCGCCGGATCGTCTTCCTGCTGCGCCTCTCGCCCGCGTTCCCGTTCAACTTGCTGAACTACGCGCTGGGGCTCACGCGCGTCCGGCTCGGGGACTACGCGCTGGCCTGCCTGGGCATGCTGCCCGGCACACTCGCCTACGTCTACTCCGGGAGTCTCCTCGGCGACGTCGCCGCGGCGGCCGGCGGCGCTGCGCCGCAGCGCGGCCCCCTGCAGTGGGCTCTCATCGCGGCGGGGCTCGCGGCGACCCTCGCGGTCACCGCGATCGTGACGCGCATTGCGCGGCGGGCGCTGGCCGAGGCCACCGCCGCGGAGGAGACTTCCGCGTGAAGGTTCCCACCCTCCTGCCTCAGGACGAGCACAACCGGACGCTCCTCGCACACGTTCACCCCTCCGACTGGGTGAATCCCGAGCCGCGCGGCCGCTACAACCTCGTCGTCGTCGGCGCCGGCACCGCGGGTCTCGTCACGGCCGCGGTCGCGGCCGGGCTCGGCGCGCGCGTGGCGCTCGTCGAGCGTCACCTGATGGGGGGAGACTGCCTGAACGTCGGCTGCGTGCCCTCGAAGAGCGTGATCCGTGCGGCGCGCCTGGCCGCCGAGGCGCGCCGCGCCGCCGCGCTGCTCGGGCTCCCGGCGCTTTGCTCCGCCGAGATCGACTTCGCGGCCGCGATGGAGCGCATGCGCCGGATCCGCGCGCGGATCGCCTCCGAGGATTCGGCGCGGCGCTACCGCGACGAGCTCGGGGTCGACGTCCATCTCGGGGAAGGCCGCTTCCTCGACCGCGAAAGCCTCGAGGTCGCCGGGCGGCGCCTGTTCTTCCGCAAGGCTGTGATCGCAACCGGCGCGCGCGCGACGGCGCCACCGATCGAGGGCTTGTCCGAAGTCGGCTACCGCACGAACGAGACGATCTTCGAGCTCGTGGCACGCCCGCGCCGCCTCGGAGTCATCGGGGCCGGACCAATCGGCTGCGAGCTCGCGCAGGCCTTCCACAGGCTCGGCTGCGAGGTCGTGCTCTTCGACCAGGCGCCCCAGATCCTCGCCCGCGAGGACCCGGATGCGGCGGCGATCGTGCAGGCGCGCTTCGTCGAGGAGGGCATCCGGCTCGTGCTCGATGCAAAGCTCGAGCAGGTTCTGCGGCGCGGCGACGAAAAAGTACTTCGGGTCTCGCACGCGGCTGGCCACGAGGAGATCGCGGTCGACGAGATCCTGGTCGGCGCCGGCCGCGCGCCGAACGTGCTGGGCCTCGGCCTCGAGGCGGCCGGCGTCCACTTCGACCCGCGCCGCGGGGTCGAGGTCGACGACCACCTGCGGACGACGAACCGACGGATCTACGCTGCGGGCGACGTCTGCATGGACTGGAAGTTCACGCACGCGGCCGATGCCGCCGCGAAGATCGTGGTGCAGAACGCGCTCTTCTTCCCGAGCAAGCGCCTCTCCTCGCTGGTGATGCCCTGGTGCACCTACACGGACCCCGAGATCGCCCACGTCGGACTCGGCGAAGGGGAGGCTGCTGCGCGCGGCGTTGCGGTCGACATCCATCGCGTCCCGCTCCACGAGGTGAACCGGGCCGTCACCGACGGCGAGGAGGAGGGCCTCGTGAAGATCCTCGTGCGCCGCGGCAGCGACCGCATCGTCGGAGCCACGATCGTATCCGCACACGCCGGGGAGACGATCAGCGAGCTCACGCTCGCGATCGTCGCGAAGCTCGGACTCGGAACCCTCCTCGGCGTGATCCACCCCTACCCGACCCAGGCCGAGGGCATCAAGCGCGCCGCCGCCGCCCATGCCCGCTCGCGCCTGACGCCGCGCCTGGCGCGGCTCCTCTCGGGGTGGATGGCGCTGCGCCGCTGAGGCACCCTCCCCTCTCATGTCGCTGTTGCGCTTCCTCGGAATCCAGACACCGGCGAGCGATGCCGGGGGCGAGACGGAGACGGTGCGCCGCATCGCCGCCCGGCTCGAGAGCCTCCCCGCGGAACGGGCCCGCCACCTCGCGGCCTTCGCCTACGTGCTCGCGCGCGTGGCGCACTCCGACCTCGAGATCGATGCATCCGAGTCCGCGGAGATGGAGCGGCTCGTGGTCGTGCTCGGGAAGCTCCCCGAGGCCGAGGCGACGCTCGTGGTCGAGATCGCGAAGAGCCAGGCTCGCCTGCTCGGGGGCACCGAGAACTACGTAGTGACGCGCGAGTTCCGCCGCCACGCCACGCCCGAGGAGCGCGCGCGCCTGCTCGAGTGCGCCTTCGCGGTGGCGGCGGCCGACGGCAGCATCTCGTCCGTCGAGAACGTGGAGTGCGGCCGGATCGCCGACGAGCTCGGCTTCACGCGCGAGGAAATGCTCGCGGTGCGCAGCGCCTTCCGCGACAAGCTCTCGGTATTGCAGGGATCGGCCCGTTGAACTCCGCTCGCCTGCGGCTCGCTGCGCGCGCCCTGTGGGCGCTTGCTTCGCCGTCTTGTGCTCGCGGGGGCTCGCGCTACCGGGCCTTGAAGCGGACGGGCAGCGATTTCGGACCGCGCAACACGGTGCCCGCGATCGTCACGCGCTCGGGTTCCACGAGCTCGAGGTCGGGCAGGCGCTCGGAGATGACCTGCAGGCTCACCTCCATCTCGCGACGTGCGAGGTGCGAGCCCAGGCAGAAGTGGAGCCCATGGCCGAAGCTCAGGATGTTGGCGGCCTTTCGATCGGGGTCGAAGCGGTCGGGATCGGCGTAGACCCCGGCGTCGCGGTTGCCGGAGGTGATGCCGAAGATCACCTCGGAGCCCGCCGGAATCTCCACGCCGGCCCAGCTCACGTCCGTCGGCGCGAAGCGCGGCAACAGCGCGGTCGGCGCCTCCCAGCGCAGCGATTCCTGCACCACGTCGGCGATGCTGGCCGGCTCGGCCACCACGCGCTCGAAGACCTCCCGATGCGTCAACACGGCAAAGAGCATGCTGCCGAGTCCGCGGTAGGTGGTGTCGGCTCCGGCGGGAAAGAGCAGGCGCAGGAAGGAAAGGATCTCCTCGTCGCTGAGGCGCTCGCCATCGATCTCGGCAGATGCGAGAGACGAGATCAGGTCTTCCCCGGGTGAGCGCCGGCGCGCTTCGATGACGGGCTGGCAGTAGGCGCTGAACTCGCGCGACGCGGCCAGCGCCGCCTCCGGATTCCACGGAAAGTCGAGCAGCCCATCGCCCCAGCGCTTGAGATCGCCGAAGTCCGTCGGGGGGAGATCGAGCAGACGAGCGATTACCGTGAACGCGTAGCGCGTGGTGTAATCACGCACGAGGTCCGCCTCGCCCCCGGCCGAGAGCTCGTCCACGAGCTTGTGGGCCACGGGCGTGAGGAAGGACTCCACGAACTCGCGCATCAGCTTCGGCCGGAAGGCGGTGGAGACCAGGCCGCGGTTGCGGCGGTGCTCCTGCCCGCCCATGCACTGGATCGTCTTGCCCATCACCGGGCCTGAATGGCGCAGGTAGGCCGCTGCGGACGGGAAGATCTCGTCGTCGGACAAGGCGTCGAGCAGGTCGCGGTGGCGCGTGATCAGCCACGCCCTTCCCTCGTGGAAACGAATCGGCGCCACCGCGTGACGCTCGCGCAGATCCGCGAGGATGCGGTGGAGGTCAGGGACCTCGTCCCAGGCGAAGTCGATCTGGGGATACTCGACAGCAGGCGACGCCATGACGCTTCCCCCTCGCGATGGAGGACAGTCTCGCACGGTCAGCGCGACAGCGTCAATCGAGCCGGGCAGCCCTGCAAGCGCAGCGCGCAGCGAGCCGCAGGTGCGCGGACGGAGTCCTCGGCAAGCGCAGCGCGCAGCGAGCCGCAGGCGAGCGAAGTCTACTGACTAGCTCCGAACGAGCAGCAAGGTGCGCGGGTCGAGCGAGACCTGGAGCGTGCTGAGGTCCGGGTTCTCGTGGTCCTTGAGCGCGCGCAGGCGCACCGCGCCCGAGCCTGGCTCGAGGGCCAACACGACGCTCACGAGGTCTCCGAGGCTCGCGATGTCGGAGGGAATTCCCTCGCTGCGCTCCTCGTCGCTGGAGGCCGAGAGCCAGACCTCGGCCTTGAGCTCGCGCGCGAGCTTGCGCAGCCCGTCGAGCTCATCCCGATCGGCCGGTCCGATGTCGATCCCCTCCACGACGATCAGCGACGGAGAGTTCCCGGCCTCGACGTCGAAGAGCGCCGCCTGGCGCAGCTTCGCCACCGTGAGGCCGCCCGGCGTGTACACGCGGATGCTGCGCCGACGGTCGATCTCGGCGTGGGTCGTAGCCAGATCCTCGAGGTGCTTCGCCGACGCGAGCTCTCCGAAGAGCGTGTCGTAGTGGGCACGCACGTGGCCCACCGTCTGGTCGCAGCAGGCGTGCAGGACCGAGCCCCCACGCAGCAGCTCGTCGAGCGCAACACCCACGAGGAAGGGCGTCTTGCCCACGCCGTGGGCCGCGACGACCACCCCGAGATTGCCCGTCCCGAGCCCCCCGTGGAGCCCCTTCTCGAGCAGCCGCAGCGGGCTCCTCGCGTTCAGGAATTGCCGGTATACCATCCCTCTCCCCGCCCTACTCTTCCTCGATCTGCACGCGTGAGGCGTATTTCTCGCGCAGCTCCTTCTGCACCTCGGAAGGCGCCGGCAGGTAGCGCGCGAACTCCATCGTGAACTCCGCCTTGCCCTGCGTCAGCGAGCGCAGGTCCGTGGCGTATCCGAACATCTCCGAGAGCGGTACCTCGGACTCCACGCGGCAGAACCCGCCCTCTTCCTCGGTGGTGCCGATCACGTTGCCGCGCCGCTGCAACACGGACTTCAGGATCGCGCCCTGGAACTCCTGCGGCCCCTCGACGGCGAGCTTCATCACCGGCTCGAGGATGATCGGCTTGGCCCGCGGGTAGACCTGACGGAAGGCGCCGCGCGCGGCCGCCTGGAACGCGATGTCCGAGGAGTCCACCGAGTGCGACTTGCCGTCGTTCAGCACGGTGCGCATGCCGATCACCGGGAAGCCGATCAGCCGCCCCTTGGCGAGCACCGAGCGGAAGCCCTTCTCGACCGCCGGGATGAACTCGGTCGGGATCGAGCCGCCCCGCACCTCGTTCACGAACTCGAAGTCGCCCCCGCCGGTGATGGGCTCGACGTAGCCCGCCACCGCGGCGTATTGACCGGAGCCGCCGGTCTGCTTCTTGTGCACGTAGTTGTACTCGGCGCGCTGCGAGATCGTCTCGCGGTAGGCAACCTGGGGCGCGCCGGTCTGCACCTCGCAGGCGTACTCGCGGCGCATCCGCTCGACGTAGACGTCGAGGTGCAGCTCGCCCATCCCCGAGATGATCGTCTCGCTGCTCTCCGGGTCGACGCTGGCGCGGAAGGTCGGGTCCTCGCGCACGAAGCGGCCGAGGGCCTTCGACATGTTGTCCTGCGACTTGTTGTCCTTCGGCTTGATCGCGAGCGAGATCACCGGGTCGGGCACGTGCATCGCGCTCATCGCCACGCGGTGCGTCCCGTCGGTGAAGGTGTCGCCCGAGGCGCATTCGATGCCGAAGAGCGCGACGATGTCCCCCGCGAAGGACTCGGTGATGTCCTCCATCGAGTTCGAGTGCATGCGCACGAGCCGGCCCACCTTGTGCTTGCGCTGGGTGCGGCTGTTCACGATGCTCACGCCCTTGCGCAGCACGCCCTGGTAGACGCGCACGTAGGTGAGCTGGCCGTAACGGCCATCCTCGAGCTTGAAGGCGAGCGCCACGAGCGGCTTGTTCGGATCCGACTCGATCCCGATCGGCGCCTCGTCGTTGTCGAGGTCGACGCCCGTCTGCTCGACGTCCGTCGGCGCCGGGAGGTAGCGGTTCACCGCGTCCAGCAGCATCTGCACGCCCTTGTTCTTGTAGGCGGAGCCGAGGTAGACGGGCGTGAGCTCGAGCGCGAGCGTCCCGCGCCGCACGGCCTCGTGGATCAGGTCCTCCGTGACGCGCTCCTCGAGAATCGCCTCGGTGAGCTCGTCCGAGAACATCGACACGCTGTCGAGCATGCGCTCGCGCTCGGCCGCTGCCTCGTCGCGCAGGTTCGCCGGGATCTCATCCTCGACGACGTGCTCTCCGTTCGCACCCTCGGAGCGGTAGGCCTTCATGCGCACGAGATCGATCACGCCCGCGAACTCGGACTCGAGACCGATCGGGAGCTGCATCAGCACCGCGTTGAGGCGCAGCTTCTCGCGCAGCTGCTGGGCCACGCGCCGCGGATTCGCGCCGGAGCGGTCGAGCTTGTTCACGAAGGCGAGCCGCGGCACCCGATAGCGCCGCATCTGACGGTCGACGGTGAGCGACTGCGACTGCACGCCGGCCACGCCGCAGAGCACGAGGATCGCGCCATCGAGCACGCGCAGCGCCCGCTCCACTTCGATCGTGAAGTCCACGTGGCCCGGCGTGTCGATGATGTTGACGTGGTGGTCGGCCCACTGGCAGTGGGTAGCGGCGGACTGGATCGTGATGCCGCGCTCGCGCTCGAGATCCATCGAGTCCATCGTGGCCCCGATCTCGTCCTTGCCCTTCACCTCGTGGATCGCGTGGATGCGCCCGGTGTAGTACAGGATGCGCTCGGTGAGCGTCGTCTTGCCCGAATCGATGTGGGCGCTGATCCCGATGTTCCGGATTCTGCTGAGGTCCGCCATGGCTCCATCCTCGATCGAGGTGCCCGCGTAAGGGCCACCCCCCGCGGGGGTCCCGATGTGTTCCGACTCGCTGGCGGGGAGTGAGTCGCAGCGCGGGCCGCACTCGGCCCGGTCGGTCGCCAGCTTTCAGCAGGCGAACGCGGGGAGTTTAGGCATCACAGGGATTTGTCAAGGGGCCAACGCGGACCTTGGTCCAGTAAGTGGAAGAAAGTGGAAGAGCCTGGGACTCAGGAGAAGCGATCCCCGGCCCGCAGACCGCCCTCCGCGGCGGGCTGCTTCGGGCCGTCGCCGCGGCGGAGCTTGCCGATCGAGAGCCGGCCAGCGCGCGCGGCGATCGTGAGCCGGCCGCCAGCGACCTCCAGCACGGTCCCAGCCGGCGCTCCGGACCGGCCGCTCTCGAGCCGGCCGTCGAAGAGGCGCACCCGTTCCTCCGTGAGGCTCGCCCAGGCGCCCGGCTGTGGGTCGCAGCCGCGGATCCGTCGGTCGATCTCGGCGGCAGATCGCGCCCAATCGATGCACGCCTCCGGATCGCCGACGAGCCCCTGAAAGCTCGACTCGGAGTCCTCCTGCGCGACGAAGCGAGCCCGGCCCGACGCGACGAGCTCCACTGCCTCGACCATGGCCTCGACTCCGAGCGGGTAGAGCCGTTCGAAATACAGGCTCGCGGCGGTGTCGGTGCCGCGGATCGGGACGCCGCCCTTCTGGACGACGATCGGGCCGGTATCGACTCCAGCGTCGGGCCGGAAGACGCTGACGCCGGCCTGCTTCTCGCCGAGCATGATCTGCCACGCGAGCGCATTCCCGCCGCGGAAGCGCGGCAGCAGCGAGGGGTGGAAGCACAGCGACCCCTTCGGCGGGAAGTCGACGATCTGCGGCGGCAGGATCGCCGTGACGAAGGCCAGCACGTTGAGCTCGGGTTCGAGCGCGCGGTACTCGGACACACTCTCGGCGATCGCCTCGCCGCGCCGGCGGAAGACCCGATGGCGCAGACAGCGCAGCCCGCGGGCCGCCGCTTCCTGCGCGAGCGGATCGGGTCGCCCGACATCGGGCGGGGCGTAGACCGCGACGATCTCGTGGCCCTTCTCCTGGAGCCGGAGCAGCACGTCGCGGCCAAAGGCGGCCTGACCAAACAGGGCGATGCGCAGGGCCATGCAAACCTCGCCTCTATCGAGACTTCGACCGGTCGCCGACGACGCCGCGCACCCGGGCCGGGATGCCGAAGGCGAGGCCATGGGGCGGGACGTCGTTCGTGACGAGCGAGCGGGTTCCGATCACCGCGTGCGCGCCGATGCTGACCCCGCGCAGCACGGTCACGTCGGAGGCGATCCAGACGTGATCGCCGATCGAGACCCGCTCGGTGCGCTCCGGGCGCTGCACGTCGAGGTCGTGCTGGTCCGAATCGAAGACACGGCTTCCGAGCCCGACCCAGGCGCGCCGGCCGAGCACGACCTCGCGCTTCGCACTCAGGTGGCAGCCGTTCAGGAAGGCCTCGGGGCCGATCTCGATGCGCGCCCCCGCGAACGCGATCAGGTGGACCTCGCCGATCTCGGTGCGAAGCCACACTCCCTCACCGATTTCGACCCGCGCGCCCGGCCCGAGATCGAAGTGCAGCCGCCCGCGCAGCCGCTCCGTCACCACGCCCGAAGCGATGCGCAGGCGCGCGCCCGGGGCGAGCGTGTAGCGCGCGTGCGCGAGGTTGCTGCTCGCGCCGGGGTCGAGATCGAGCCCGGGATGGCGCGCGCGCAGCCACCTGAGACGCACTCGGTCGAGCGCGTGGATCGCCCGCAACGCGAGCACGGCGGCCGGACGGGGAGGCAGATCCCCAGGGCCGCCGGGTGGCCTCAGCGAGCGGTCGTCTGACCTTCCCGCAGTCGGAATGTGATGAAGCCGTGCGTGGGATCGTAAGGCGAGACGCCGACCTGCACGCGGTCGCCCGGGATCACGCGGATCCGGAAGCGGCGCATCCGGCCGGAAAGCTGGGCCGTCACCCCCTGGCCCCCGTCGAGGACGACCCGATAGCGACCCCCGCCGAGGATCTTGTCCACGGTGCCGGTCGCCTGCAGCAGGTCGTCGCGCGCCAAACGCTCTCCTCGTCAGTCATGGGGCGGCCTCCCGGCCGCTCGGCGCGCGCAGGGTAGCCCAGTACGGTCACCAGGGGTACCGCCGCGCTGCCCCCTGGCGCAACGAACTTCGCGCCGCTGCAGCTCAGGGCAGGTCGGCCCGGATCCTCTGGGAGAAATCGGGTGCCGCGTCCGCGGCCTGGGCCGCCGCATTCACGTGCGAGCGCCGCATCAGTTCCTCGAAGGGGAAGCTCTGGTCGAGGCGCCCCGTCTCGTAGAGGTACTCCGCCGCGTAGCCGGACACCAGCACCTTCCACGACATCGGCACGTGGCCTGGATTCACCCCTGCGTGCGCAAGGATCGTCGTGGTGCAGTTGGTCGTCAACGTGTTGTACCACTTCGGACGCTCGCGCAGCTCGTTGATCTCACGCAGGTAATCGAGGAAGATCCGGCGCGCGTTCTCCACGTTGCCCGTCGCCCGGTAGACGTACACGTCCTCCGGAGGTTCCTTGCGGTAGTTGGTGCGCAGGCGGATCACGTCTCGTTCGTCGGAGACGATGTACACGATCTCGTACTGCCGGAAGAAGCCCGCGACCGACGAGTACTCTTCGCTCTTCTCCTTGCGCACCTCGATCGAGATGCCGAGGTGGTCGTCGCCGAAGCCGAAGGAGAGCATCACGTGCGCGATCGCCGGGCCCATCCAGTAGACGGAGATGAGGTCGAGCCGATCGAGCTTGCGCAGGTCGAAAGTGCGGTCGTAGTAGGCGGGAGTGAAGTCGGTCTCGCTGCGATAGTCGAAGTTGCGGATGTTGTGCACGGTGACGAGGTCGCCGTCGAAGGTCGCGTAGGGGAGGACGGCGACCTCCGTCTGCCACTCGCGCTCGTTCGATGGGGTCTCGGCGGCGAAGAGCAGCAGCGCGAGCGCGAAGAGACCTGCGAAGGCGACGGCGGCCCCCCGCCGGGTCCTGCGCGCCAACACGCCCGCGGTGGCCGCGAGCCCGAGGGCGGCGAAGCCCCATGCGAGCCCCGTGCGAAGCGTCCCCGATCCCGGCCCGAGATAGAAGACGACGAGCGCACCCCAGCCCGTGGCGAGTGCGAGTGCTATCGCGACGAGTGCCAGCCCCACCCACGCGGCGATCCGACCGACCACGGTGTCTCCTCCCCTCTCGTTCCAAGCTCCCCACCGGGTTCGCACTCCAAGCGCCGACCCCGAGCTCCGGGTCAGGGCTGGGGCGCGCGAGCGTAGCGCGGACCCGCCGAGGTCGGACGCTAGACTCGAGACAGATGAAATGGTCGACCGTCGCCGGCGGCGTGCTCTGCGTCGCGGTCGCGTACGGAATCTGGAGCCAGGCCGGCAGCGGGCGGGGAGAGATCGCGCCCACGCCCGAAGGTCCCCGCTCCTCCGAAAAGTACCCACGCCCGGGCCCGGGCCTGAATCTGCTGGCGCTCGAGGCCAGCCCCTATCTCCAGCTCCACGCGCACAACCCGGTCGACTGGTATCCGTGGGGGGATGAGGCCTTCGCGCGCGCCCGCGCGGAGAACAAGCCCGTGTTCCTCTCGGTCGGCTATAGCACCTGTTATTGGTGTCACGTGATGGAGCGCGAAGCGTTCTCGAAGCCCGAGATCGCCGCGCTGATGAACGCCCACTTCATCTCGATCAAGGTCGACCGCGAGGAGCGACCGGACATCGACGACATCTACATGATGGCCACGCAGCTGCTCACGGGCTCGGGGGGCTGGCCGAACTCCGTCTTCCTGACCCCGGAAGCGCAGCCCTTCTACGCGGGGACCTACTTCCCCCCCGAGGACGGCCCGGGCCGCCCCGGCTTCCCACACGTGCTGCAGAGCCTCCACGAGGCCTGGACGAAGGAGCCTGCGAAGGTCCTTGCAGCCGCGCTGCAGATCACGCAGCGCATCGAAGCGCTGAGCGACCCCGACCACGCGGCGGGCGCCCCGTCGCCTCCCGCAGACGAGTTGATGCGCCAGGCGATGGCCGAGCTCCGCAGCGGCTTCGATGCCGAGCACGGCGGCTTCGGACGCCGCACGAAGTTTGCGCGGCCACCGACGCTCGGCCTGCTGCTGACCGAGCTCGAGCGCCAGCGGAACCCGGAGATCGAGGCAATGCTCATCGGCACCCTCGACGCGATGGCGCTCGGCGGCATCAACGATCATCTGGCCGACGGCTTCCATCGCTACTCGACCGAGCCGACCTGGTCGATCCCCCACTTCGAGAAGATGCTCTACGACAACGCGCAGCTCGTGAGCGTGTACGCCCGCGCCTACACCCTCACCAGGCGCCCGCTCTACCGCAGGGTCGTCGAGCGCACGCTCGCCTATCTCGATCGCGAGATGAGCCACCCCGAAGGCGGCTTCGCGTCGGCCCAGGACGCCGAGGTGGATGGAGAGGAGGGGGCTTCCTACGTCTGGAGCCGCGCCGAGATCGAGCGCGTGCTCGGCGCCGAGCAGGCCGAAGCGTTCCTGGCCGTCTACGAGCTCGTCCCGATGCCGGAGCACCCGGAGCTCGGCGTGCTGCGCGTGCGACTTCCGCTCGCGGAGCCGCTGGACAAGACGCGCACCGAAGACGCCGCGGCACTGCTCGCCCGCTTCGACGTCGCGCGCGAAGCACTGCTGGCTCGGCGTGCGATGCGCCCGCAGCCCCTCCGCGACGACAAGGTCCTGGCGGCCTGGAACGGGCTCGCGATTCGCGGGCTGGTCGACGCGGCGGCGGCGCTCGGGCGCCCGGAGTATCTGCGCCGGGCCGAGCGGGCCGCGCACTTCGTACTGGCGCGCCTGCGGACGCAAGAGGGCACGCTGCGGCGCTCCTACATCGCCGGGCAGGCGCGCGAGGACGGCGTGCTCGACGACTACGCCTTCCTCGCCGACGGGTTGCTGGCGCTCGGCGAAGCGACCGGCGACCCCCGCTGGCTCGCGGCCGCGCGCCGCCTCGCCGACGTCCTGCTCGCTCGCTTCGAGGATGCCAGCGGCGGCGGCTTCTTCCTGACGCCGGAGGGCTCGAGCCTGCTGGTCCGGCCCAAGCCTTTCGAAGACGGCGACCTCCCCTCCGGCAACGGCGTGGCTCTGCGCGTGCTGCGCGGCCTCGGAACCCGCCTCGAAGGGGAGCGTTACGCCGCGGCAGCCGATGGCATTGCGGCGTCCGCGGGCGCGCTGCTGCAACGCGCGCCCGACGCGCTGCCCACGACGCTCGCAGCGCTGGCGAGCACTCCCGGGCCCGGGGCGGCCGGCATCGCGCACGCCGACGCCAGACCCGAAGCCGAGCGCGCGCCGACCGACACGGCCGACGCCTTCCGCCTGCCGAGAAGCGAAGATCACGTGCGCGCCCGGCTGCTGGCGATGGCGGACGCCGAGCCCACGGGTCTCGTCGTGCGCGTGACGATCGACGAGGGCTGGCACGTGAACGCGAACCCGGCCTCGTTCCCCTTCCTCGTCGCGACGAGCGTCGAGCTGCTCGACGAGAAGCTTGCCGTCGCGATCCGCTACCCGAAGGGCCAGGACTTCCGCCCCGGCTTCGCGCCCGCCGCCATCCGGGTCTACGAAGGCACCGTCGAGATCCATGTGAACCCCGAGCGCGGAGTCGCGTCTCCCGAGCGACTCGCGCTCCGCTTCCAGGCCTGCGACGCCACGCGGTGTCTACCGCCCCATCGCGCCGTGCTGACTCTCGACGCCCCGGCGGCGGCCGGGCCCTGATCGCGCAGCTGACGCCAGCCGCGAGACCCTTCTGGCGCGAGGCAGCCTCCGGCAAGCCCGTCCGCGCACTCGCTTCGGCAGCGGGGCCGCGCTGTGCTACCTTTTGCCTCGACCGGGCTTGAAACGCCAGGGACTCAGACAGATCTCTCAAGCGGCCCCATGCGAAGAGGGAAATCCCTCCCGTCCTCTTCCGATCGCAAGTGGCCAGGACCGCCGCTGTCCGGATCGCCGAGCCAACGCCCAACTCGAACCTCGCCCGCGCGGGCCTTCCGCGTGGGAATGGGTCGGGTGCGCGATCGAGGCGAGCATGCAACGAGAATCGGTCAGTGATCTGATGGAAAGGGCTCCGGGGGTCGTGCGCGAGGCGTCACGGCTCGCGCGCTGCTTCTGGTGCGAAGCCCACCATCCGGCGGCGCTCTCGCTTTCCGTCTGTCCCCGTTGCGTCGAGACCTACCGGCGCAGGAGCTTTCCGATGGGGTTGCTCGGCATGAACGGGCCCTACCCGCTTACCGACGCGGCGATCGACGAAGCGCTGCTCCGGACCTCGCCCGGGAACTACGCCCTCGGGTACATGGATGGCGGGGCCTTCGTCGTCTTCTACGTCGGGCGCTCGGACTCCGACGTCAGACGGCGCCTGCACGACTGGGTCGGCACGCCGAGCCGGTACGAGCGCTACGCCCCGTCCACCTGGGCGTCTTGCGGCTCGCGCCCCCGCGGGTTCCCGCCCCTCGACACTCCGGCACTCGATCACGTCGGCATGGGCGTGGACAGCAGCTACACGCGCTTCGCGTACAGCTACACGCCCTCCGCCCATGCGGCCTTCGCCGAGGAGTGTCGCAACTACCACGATTTCGGGGCGAACCACGGCCTCGACAACGAAACCCACCCGATACCGATGCCAGGCAGCCCGGCGGAGTGCCCGGCTCAACACTGCTAGGACCCGCCCTTCCGCCCGGCAACCGCGGATCAGCGCCTACGAGCCTGGAGGAAGCATCGACCCCGTCATCCGCAAGATCGCGATGCTCGGCAATCACCTGCCGCGGCATTGCGGGATCGCCACCTTTACGACCGATCTCGGCGACGCCATCGCCTCCGAGTTCCCCGAGCTCGACTGTTTCGCGCTCGCGATGAACGACGCCGGCAAGCGTCACGCCTACCCGGACCGGGTTCGTTTCGAGATCGGCGAGAGCGACGTCGCATCGTACCGCCGCGCCGCAGACTTCCTGAACGTCAATGCCGTCGACATCCTGTGTGCGCAGCACGAGTACGGAATCTTCGGCGGCAGGGCCGGCAGCCACGTCCTCTCGCTGCTACGCGAGCTCCGCATGCCGATCGTGACGACGCTTCACACGATCCTCGTCAAGCCCAACCCGCAGCAGCGCGCCGCGATGGATGAGCTGACCCAGCTCTCCGAGCGCCTCGTCGTGATGAGCTCCCACGGCGCGTCGGTGCTCCGCGAGGTCCACGGCGTTCCAGACCGCAAGATCGATCTGATCCCGCACGGAATTCCGAGCGTGCCCTTTGCGAGCCGCAGCAAGGACCAGCTCGGCGTCGAAGGCAAGTCGGTGATCCTGACCTTCGGGCTCCTCTCGCCCGACAAGGGGATCGAGCACGTCATCGATGCGCTGCCGGAGATCCTCGCGCGCTTTCCCAACACGGTCTACATCGTCCTCGGCGCGACGCATCCCCACGTCAAGGAACGGCACGGCGAGACCTATCGGCTGATGCTGGAGAATCGCGCTCAACGGCTCGGTGTCGCCTCGAGCATGATCTTTCACAACCGCTTCGTGAGCCAGGAGGAGCTGACCGAGTTTCTCGCTGCAGCGGACATCTACGTCACGCCCTACCTCAATCCGGAACAGGCCACTTCGGGGACCCTGGCCTATGCCGTGGGCTCGGGAAAGGCGGTGATCTCGACACCGTACCGGTACGCGTGCGATCTCCTCGCGGATGGCCGCGGGGTCCTCGTACCCTGGCGAGACTCGCAGGCAATCGCCCGGGAGGTCGTCGATCTTCTCGGCGACGACGCGAAGCGCCTTGCCCTCCGCGAGCGCGCGGCCGCCCACGCTCGCGACATGCTGTGGCCCGCGGTTGCGCACCGCTACGTCAGGAGCTTCGAGCGCGCGCGCGCCGAACACGCGGAGCGGCTCCGCACGGTCTTCCAGGCGAAGACGCTCGCGACGCGACCGGCCGAGCTGCCCGAGATCAACCTCGAGCACGTGAGCCTGATGACGGATCACACCGGCATGCTTCAGCACGGGCTCTTCTCCGTCCCGCGCTACGACGACGGCTACTGTCTCGATGACAACGCGCGCGCGCTGCTGCTGATGGTGCTTCTCGAGGACCAGGGCACGGACGAAGCCAAGGCCGTCCGCGCGCTCGCCTCCCGCTAC
>CAYPSI010000070.1:0-68927 GCA_964413375.1 uncultured Spirochaetales bacterium
AAACCGTGCCCTCTCCGCTCGCCTGCGGCTCGCTGCGCGACGGCTTCGCCGCCTTGCTGGGGTGCTGGGCGCTCGCGACGCCCGATCACGGCAGAGAGGGACGAGCAAGCGAAGCGCGCAGCGAGGCGAAGCCGAGCGGAGGGAGCAACCCCTCTCGACTCGAGCCCTCGTCATCGGGCCCGGGACCACGGCATGCCGTCGGGGAGAGCGTGATCTCGGAGGCTGGTGTAGCCGCGCTCGGCGACGACGACGTGGTCGAGAACGGGGACTCCGAGCAGCTCGCCGGCGCGGACGAGGCGGGCGGTCACCTCGCGATCCTCGGCGCTCGGGGTCGGATCTCCGCTCGGGTGGTTGTGCACCAGCACGAGCGCCGCGGCCGCGTCGCGCAGTGCTGGCCGGAAGACCTCGCGCGGGTGGACCAGGCTCGCCGTGAGCGTTCCCTGCGACACCATCTCATATCGCATCAGGCGATGGCGTCCGTCGAGCAGGACGACGAGGAAGCGCTCGTGCGCTGCATCGCGCAGCGTCGGGTGGAAGTGGCGGAACACATCGGCCGGGCCTCGGAGCGTCGTTCCGGGGACGAGGCGTCCCGCCGCGAGGCGGCGCCCGAGCTCGAAGGCGGCCCGCAATGTCGCCTGCTTTGCCGGACCGACGCCAGCGACCGCGGACAGCTCGCGCGGCGACGCGCGTGCGAGTCCCAACAACCCCGCGTGCTGCCGCAGCAGCTGCGAGGCCACCGCGAGCGCATCCGCGCCGCGACCCCCCGTCCGGAGCAGGAGCGCGAGGAGCTCGGAGTCGCAGAGCGCCTCGGGGCCGAGAGCGTCGAGTCGCTCGCGAGGTCGATCGTGCATTCTGGAAAGGTCCCGGGGACCGGGCTCAGCCGAGCGTAGCCGTCAGCGTTCAGTTCGCAATCTCGTCCTCGGAGCGACAGCTGCGTTCGCTCGCTTCGGCCCGGTCGACGGCAACTGCGAAGGAGGAGGGCGCGAGCTCCGGCGCAACCAGGCCGCGCAGCGCCTCGCGCTGATGGGCCGGTGCCTCGAGCTCTCCGACGAGCCTGCGCAGCAGCGCGAGGTAGCCCTTCGCCTGCGCGGGCTCGCTCGCCGCAGCGGCGAGCTCGAGGGGGATGCCGGACCGGTAACGCGTCCCATCGGCGAGCTCGATCGCGCCCTCGGGCGAGACCTCGCCGAGGCGTTTCAACGCGGCACGCAGCAGAGGGTCGGTGAAGCTGCCGCGGGGCGCGAGCGCGCGGGCGAGCTGTTCGGGGTCGAGCTCGGAGCGGAGCGTGGCATCGAAGGCGGCGGCACATCCCACGACGTCGGAGGATCTGATCCGGGAGAGGGCCGAGCGCGCGCGCTCGACCGCTGCGGCACCTCCGTCTGGCGGAACGACATCGAAGGCGAAGATGTGCAGTCCCCGCACCGGATCCTCGCTCTGGCGCGAGCGCAGGTCGTAGCCGCCCGCCTCCGCTTTCTCGCCGAGCGCGATGCGTACCACGAGATCCTCGCCGAGCTGCTGGGGCACCATCGATGCGACGAGCGGACCCCGAACACCCTCGAGGGTCGCACGTGCGTCGGGGAGAGCCGCGGTCTGCGGCAGGATCAGCGAGGGCCCGGCCGAACCGGGCTGCAGGCGAAAGACGATCGGCTCGGCCGTCAGGAACTCGAGCGTCGCACGGTCCGAGACGTCCACGTGGGAGAAGGCGACGAGCGAGTTGGGTACGGGTGCGAGCTGGATCTCGATCCGGGTCTCGCGCGAACGGATCGGGACCCTCGCCTCGTGGGTGCGGTAGCCGTCGAGCACCGCGCGAACGACGAGCGCATCGCGGGGCCCGGCTTCGATGCGACTCGGGAGCAGGACCGCGATCGGCGACTCGGCCTGCTCGAAGCCCTTCTGGAAGTTCCGGCGCACGTAGAAGAGATCGAGCAGTGCACCCGACGGCGTGGTCTCGATCTCGATGCGCCGCGGGTCGTACCAGTAGCCGGGCCCGCCGAGGAAGAGCCCTGTCAGCGGCGCGAAGAGATTCGTGAAGGTCCACCCCACGCGCTCCGCGGGTACGAGCTCCACCGTTGCGACTTCGGGCTCGCCCGAGGCAGAGAGGCCCAGGAAGAGCGACAGCACGAGGGCGCACAGAACTCGCGACGCGTTCACGCGGTCGCAGAGTACTGGCCGCAGGCGCGCAGGCAACGGCAGCCCGGTTCGTGCAGGACCCGAGCGACCGGTCTAGCGCGGCTGGTAGGCGACGGCTCGCAACGGGTGATCGAAGTGCCTGGCCAGCGCCGTCGAGTGTGGATGGCTGGCTCCGCGCAAGCCGCGCGCGAGCATGTCCGGGTCGCGCGGCGCAGCGACCACGAGCTCCGGAGGAGCGATCGGGATCTCTTCCATCTCGATCGGCTCTCGGGTCCGATCGGGTCCGATCGGCTCTCGGGTCCGATCGGGTCGCTCGGGGCCACTGGCGATCTGGATGGCGGAGGGGGGCGCTGCGAAGCTGAATACCAGCAGCGCCGCTGCGGCCGCCGCGAGAGGGGCCGCCACGAGCGGTGCGCCCAACTGCTCCAACCAACGCCGCCAGACCGGGGAGCGCGCCTCCCCCGCCGCGATCCTCGCCATCACGCGGGCTGCGAGAAAGGGGGGCGGCTCGGGATCCGGCAGCCTGCGAAGCAGGTCGACGGCGCCGCGCAGATCTTCGAGGTCGCCAACGCAGGTGGTGCAGGCGCGGAGGTGCGCGTCCATCTTCGCGCGCTCCGCATCGCCGAGGTCATGCTCCAGATAAGCGCTCAAGAGATCGTGGGCTCTCGAGTGTTTCACGGCTCGACTCCTTCGTCTTCGGCGTGCGCGAGCGCCTTCAGGCGGTCGCGTAGCGCTGTGCGTGCGCGGTGAATGCGTGACTTGACCGTGCCCTCCGGGATCCGCAGGGCCTGCGCGATCTCGCCGTAGGACTGCCCCTCGATGTCGTACAAGACCACGGCCATGCGCAGATCGCGCGGCAGCGCGAGCAGCGCCGCCTGCACCCGTAGCTGGATCTCGCCGCCGGAAGCGGCGTCCTCGGGATCCCGAGGCGTGCTCGGGAGGTCGTCCCCCGCATCCTGCCGATGGGCGAGCGCCTCCTCGCGTGCCCGGCGGCGCCCGAGAGAGCGCCTCCGATTGAGTGCGGCGTTGGCGGCGACCCGGTAGACGAAGGTCGAGAAGCGGGCCTCGCCGCGAAAGCGGTGGCCGTGACGGTGGAGCGCGAGGAAGGCCTCCTGCGCCACGTCCTCGGCCTCTTGACGATTCCCGAGCATCCGAAACACCAGGCCGAAGACGCGTCGCTCGTGGCGGCGCACGAGAATCTCGAAGGCGCTCGTGTCGCCGGCGTGCCAGCGCACGACGAGTTCGGCGTCGGGATCGATGACCTCCGGCGTCACTTCGTCCGCCACACGGGCGTGGACAGCGCTGGGAACGTGTACGACTTCGTAGCTCACCGTTCGCCTCGGCTGGGTGGGACACCGCTCGTCGAGAGAGGGTTCGCCGGGCCCAGGAGGAGGATTCGGCACGCGCTATCCCCCCGGGGGGGCAGGTCCGCCGTCGGGCGGCTCCTCGCCCGGTCGTCCCCAGACCCCGCTCTTGCCGCCGCTCTTCGACACCAGGCGCACCCGCTCGAGGGTCATGCCGCGGTCGATGGCCTTGCACATGTCGTAGATGGTGAGCCCCGCCGCGGCAGCCGCGACGAGGGCCTCCATCTCGACACCCGTTCGCGCGTGCGCGTCGACTCGCACCTCGATCGCGACCCGCGATCCGGCCGGATCGGGGAGCAGGTCCACCTCGATGCCGTCGAGCGCGAGTGGATGGCAGAGCGGAATCCACTCTCCGGTGCGCTTCGCCGCCTGGATCGCGGCGATGCGTGCGATCGCGAGCACGTCGCCCTTCGCGACGCTTCCATCGGCGATGCGAGCGAGCGTCTCGGGCGCCATGCGCACCTCTGCACGGGCAACGCACACGCGGCGCGTCACGGCCTTGTCGCCGACAGCGACCATGCGGGCGCGCCCGCGTGCATCGACGTGCGAGAGATCAGCCGGCACAGGGCGCCCCCCGCGCCGCAGCATCGGGCCCGGGCTCACGCCGTGTACCCTTCTCGGCGACCGCCGCCGCGGGGCGCTGCATCCACCCGAGCAGGTCCTCGAAGATCGCCTCCCTCTCCGGCTCGTTGAAGATCTCGTGTCGCAAGCCGGGATAGATGCGCAGCTCGCTAGCCGGGTCGGACAGGCCCTCGAAGAAACGCCGGCTCCCATCCGGCAGGCACAGCGCATCTTCCCCGCCGTGCAGCAGCAACATCGGAACCCGCACGCGGCCGGCCGCCGCCACACTTCGCCCGACTGCGGAGAGGAATCCCGCGCCCATGGCCAAGGTCATCTGGCGCAGCACGGCGGGGTCCTCGGCGTACGCGCGCCCCACCTCCGGGTCGCGCGACAGCGCGTCCCCTCCAATCGGACGATCCATGCGCAGGCGCGGCGCGACACGGGCGACGAGGCGTAGCAGCAGCTGCTGCAGCCCGGACGGTGAATCGGCTACGGCGAGGGCCGCGCCGGAGGTGACGACCCCTGCGAGCTCCGGCGCGCGCTCGGCTGCGAAGACGGCAACGACGAGGCCGCCCATGCTGTGTCCCACCAGGAAGATCGGGAGTTCCGGAGCCTCCTCGCGGGCTCGCGAGAGCGCGATCTCGAGATCATCGAGAAGCTCCTCGAAGCGCCGCGCGTGTCCGCGCACACCGGCTGAGCGCCCGTGGCCGCGATGGTCGTAGGCATGCACCGCGCAGCCCCGCGCGGCGAGCCACGCCCCCACGTGCTCGTAGCGTGCGCTGTGCTCCGCCCAGCCGTGAACGAGCAGTACCGTCCGCTCGGGGCGATCGGGCAGCCAGGAGCGACCGAAGAGGTCGAGCCCCCCGGAGCCCTCGAAGACGATTTCCCTGCGCCGGATCCACGGGCCCTGCACGAAGTGCAGGCTACCCCGACCGCCTGCATTTCTCACCCGGTCGCAGATGGAGGAGCCCGGGCGGGCGGATCAGGACTCCGCCTGGCGTTGGATCGCGGCTCGCGCGGCGCGCACGCGATGGAGATAGGACAAGCCGCGGATCTCGGAGCCCCAGAAGTAGGCCGAGATGCCGTCCTCCTCGCCGAGGCGGCGGATGTTGTCCGCCAGGATCATGCAGCCCGCCTCGACGTTGCTCTCCGCCGTGGTCAGGTTGCCCGCAAAATCGGCTCGCGCGGCCATGTGCGGCATCACCTGCATCAGCCCGACCGCGCCCGCCGGACTGCGCACCCACGGGCGTGCCGTGCTCTCGACGCGCATCACGGCCGTCACGAGTTGCGGATCGAGCTCGTACTTGGCGCTGTACTTGATCACCGCTGCGGCGATGCGCCGCACCTGGCGCTCCGTCAACGTGGAGTTGAGGCGCTGCAGCTGCAGGGCGACCTGAGCTTCGCCGAACACGGTGGTCTGACCGCTGGAGGCTCCCGCCAGCGATGCGCCAACGGACAGCGGCTCTCCGTCGAAAACCAGCAGGGCGCACATGAGAGCGAGCGCGACAGTGCCCGAGCGACTCATTCGAGCCTCCTCGCCGCGCGCTGCCCCCGCGGGGCCCGAATGTTCGCGCGGCCGATCGCTAAGACTAGTCGAGCGAACGACTCCGGACCATGAGCACACGCAGGACGACGCAGAAGCACGCCTTCACACGCGCGAAGCGACGGCTGCGCATCGCTTGCACCGGCCCTGCCCATCGTCGAGTTCGGACTTCCTTCGCCAGAGCGCTGGTGGTAGGATGCGTGGCGTCCGGGTGGGGATGGGAGTCTGAAGGAACTTCGGGTACACGGCGCTAGCGCCGTGCACCGGCTCGGTTGGGGTTGCACAGGCGTTGCGTTGGATCGCGCGGATGCAGTGCGTCAGGGATTGAGAGGGAACTCGTCCCGAGCATTCCTTTAGAGGACTAGACGAAACGAATGAAAGCCCAGCCTTGCACCCAGGCGGCGATCGCGGATTTCACGTCCGCGCGCACGCTCATCGAGCTCCTCTCGCGCATTCATCCCCTTCTCCTCGTCTACGACGCGCACGGCATCATCCGCTGGATCAGCGATGGCTTCGGCTCGCTGTGCAGCGACGCGCCGGCGCTGCTCGGGCGGCCACTGCGCGCGATGTTGCCGATGCTTCCTCAGGGCGAGCAGCTCGAGGATCTGCGCAGCCGCTTCGAGGAGCGCGGCTTCCTTCCGAACGTTCTTCTCGATCTCGAGACCCGCGACCACGCGCGTCTGCCGCTCGAAGTCAGCGTGCTGCGGCTCCCCGAGTCGGAGGGCGAGGCCCTGTTCGCGGTGATCGCGAGGCCCGGCGACGCGCCCGGCCAGCTGCCCTCAGAGGCCGCCAGCTCGATCCTCGAATCCGCCCCCGATGCGATCCTGGCCGTCGACCCGCACGGCTTCGTGCGCTACGCGAACGCGGCCCTCGCCCGCCTGGTGGCCGAAGATCGCGAGAGCCTCCGCAACCGTCCGCTCGCGCTGCTCGCGGCGGGGAGCCGCGACATCGAGCAGCTGCTCGCACCGCTGGGCGGTGACGGACCCTCGGGCGAGCTCGAGCTGCGCCTGCGCCGGAGCGAGGGCGGCCCGGTGCCGGTAGCCGTCACCGTGAGTCCGCATCGCGACCCGGACGGAAACCTGCGCGGCGCGATCCTCTGCGTGCGAGACGCCACCGCACAACGACGGCAGAGCGAGCTGGCGCGCCGCAACGACGAGCTCGAACACTGCGTGCAGACGCTGGCCCACGATCTGCGCTCCCCGCTCGTGGCGCTGCTCGGCTTCTCGCGGCTCCTGCGCCAGGACTACGCCGACCAGCTCGACGATACCGGAGCGCATTTCATCGATCGCATCGAGCAGGCGGGGCGCACGATGGAAGCGCTGATCCACGATCTTCTCGAGCTGTCGCGAATCGGGCAGCCTGGCGAGCGCCCGTCGATGGTCGATCCGCGTGCGGTCCTGCTCCAGCTCCATGCCGAGGTGAAGCCGCGGCTCGAGGCCGCCGACATCGAGCTGGTCCTTCCGGTGGATCCTCCGCTCGTCTTCTGTGACCGCACGCGTCTCTACCAGGTCTTCTCCAACCTGATCGGGAACGGGATCCACCACATGGGTGCCGGCGAGGGCGCTCGTATCGAGGTGGAGGTGGTGGAGGACGAGGAGTTCCACCGCATCAGCGTGAGAGATACGGGGCGTGGAATCGCTCCCGAGCACCACCTGCGCATCTTCGAGGTGTTCCAGAGCGTGGGCGCCCGGCGGGACGGGAGCCACGGTACGGGCATCGGGCTCGCCATCGTGCGCAAGATCGCCGAGACCCACGGCGGCCGAGCATGGGTCGAGAGCGAGCCCGGTCACGGCTCCACCTTCCACGTCACCCTCCTACGCCGCTAGGGCAAACGAGAGCAAGCGCAGCGCGCAGCGGGTCTCCCTGCTGCGCCATCAGCCGAACCCGGATCGAGCCAGCAAGCAAGCGAAGCGCGCAGCGAGGCGAAGCCGAGCGGAGAGTGCTGCCCACACGCGGGTCGTGGCATCGTCCTCGAATTGCGGCCTCGCCGCGCTTCGCATAGCCTCGCCGCGCGCGATGTACCCCGAGCTCTTCACCGTCCCCGGCACGAACTTCACCATCAGCACCTTCGGGCTGATGCTGGCACTCGCCTTCCTCGTGGGCACGTGGATCACGAGCCATCGCATGGGCGAGGAAGGGCTCGATCCCGATGCCACGACCTTGCTCATCTATGTGATGATCGGCGGCATCCTGGGCTCGAAGCTCTACTTCGCCTTCGATGTCCACCTGCGCACCGGGGCGCCGCTCGCGTCGCTGCTCTTCGCGCGCGAGGGGATCACCTGGTACGGAGGGCTCGTCGGGGCAACGCTGCTCGGAACGATCGGCTGCCGGATCCACGGGATTCCCGTGAAGACCTTCGCGGATTGCACGGCGGTGGCCGGCCCGATCGGGCAGGCGATCGGACGCCTCGGCTGCTTCCTGGTGGGAGACGACTACGGGCGCCCGACAGACCTGCCCTGGGGCGTTGCCTTCCCGCGCGGCGCGCCGCCGACCGAGATCCCCGTCCATCCGACGCAGCTCTACGAGATCGCCTGGCTGCTGCCGGTGGCCGGCTTCCTGTGGATGCGGAGGCACAAGAGCCCCTTCCTCTTCGGCGAGTACATCGCCCTGAACGGACTCGGGCGCCTCTTCATCGAGCACTGGCGCGTCAATCCCCGCGTCGCTCTCGGTCTCACCGAGCCCCAGTGGATCGGGATCGCACTCATCGCACTCGGAACGGCGGGCTGGCTCTACTACGCGCGGGTCAGCGGGCCTCCGCAGCCGCCGGCACGCGCAGCGCGCTGAGCCGCTCGACGAGCGCTGCCGCCGAGCGCAGCAGGGCCGAGCGCCCGCTTCCCTGCACCAGACGGTCGAGCTTCGATAGCGCCGCCAACGCGAGCCCCGCCAGGAAGGCGTCCGCGGACGTCGCCGCACGTGCCCAGACGCCGAGCTGCGCCACGCTCTGCTCGTAGTCTCCCGAAAGATAGGCGCGCATGCCGCGCGCGTAGGAGGCCTGCCGCTCCATCTCCGCGGCATCTCCGCCCCGTCGCGTCGCCTCGGCGAAAGCCTGCTCCGCTTCGCCGTAGTGCCCACTCTCGAGGTAGGAGCCGCCGGCCAGCGCGAAGCTGCGGGCGGCGTCCCCGTGCTGAAGCTTCGAGAGCACCGCGTCCAGGTTCTCAGCGAAAGCAGCCTGGACGAGCCCTGGATGTTCGATCAGGCAGCGCATCACGAGCCCGTCGTCGGCGTGCCGGCCGAGCAGCAGCGAGAGCTGCGAGCAGGTCTGCTCGAGCAAAGTCTCGACCTCCTCGAGGCCCTCCCCGAGCCGGGCGGAAACCGTCCCGAGGATCTTCTCGAACTCCTGGAAGAGAACATCTGCCCCCTCCTCCGCCTGGCCGCGCAGCGCGCGGACCTGCGGCCCGTAGACTTCACGCTGATAGAAGTTCTCGCGAAACTTCATCGCTTCGTGAAAGAGCGACCCGACGACGAGATCGAAGAGCAGCTCGCGCTCCGGCGCCTCGCGCCGCGGGCCGCCCCGTGGGCGGAAGAGCGCGTGGCAGCGCTCCTTCAGCCGGAAGAGCACGCTCCGCTCGTCGTCCACGAAGACCGGATCGAGATCCTCGAAGCGCAGGCTGCCGGCCCGGAACAACGCGAAGAGCCGCCTCAGCTCACGGTGGGTGCTGAGGAAATCGCGGACGACGTCGACGAATCCCGGCGGCGCGGTCGGCACGGCCCCATTATAGTGGGCGGCGCATGCAGAACGCTCCGGGGGGGGGTGCGATCGCCGATCGCGTCAGCGCGTGCGGCCATTCCGGCCCGGAGGCCCCCGCACCCCGGCAGGACCCCGGCGGCCCCCCCGGCTCGGGAGCGCCGAGCCGCAGCGTGCTCGTCGTGGTTTTCGCGACGATCCTGATCGACTTCATCGGCTTCAGCGTCCTGATCCCGATCCTCCCGCTCTTCGCCGAGCGCCTCGGGGCGAGCCCTGTGGAGGTCGCGCTGCTGCTCGCGCTCTACGCGCTCGCGCAGCTGCTCTTCTCGCCGATGTGGGGCTGGGTCTCCGACCGCATCGGGCGCAGGCCGGTGATCCTGGTCTCGCTCTTCGGCACCGTCGGCTCCTTCCTCGTGCTGGCCTTCGCGAACTCGATCGGGGCCCTCTACGCGGCGAGGATCGTGGGCGGCTTCTTCGCAGCGACCATCGGGACCGCACAGGCGGTGGTGACGGACGTGACGCGACCCGAGGACCGCGCGCGCGGAATGGCCGTGATCGGAGCCGCTTTCGGCGCCGGGATGATCGTGGGCCCGATGCTCGGCGGACTGCTCTCGGAGCTCGGCGCGAAGGTTCCCTTCTACGCCGTCGCGGCACTCGCCGCTGCGAACTTCGTACTCGCCTGGCTGCGTCTGCCCGAATCGCGGCCGCCGGGGCTATCTCCGCCCGGCTGGTTCGAGTTCTGGCACTCGCTCGTGCCGACGCCCCTGCGACTCCTGGGTGCGGTGCACGAGCGCCGCATCGCCCTCTACCTGTATTTCTTCTTCCACCTCTTCACCGCCTTCGCGGTGCTGGAAGCCCTGATCACGCTCTACGTCGGCATGCGCTTTGGTGCAAGCATGCTCGATGTGGGGCTGCTCTTCGCGTGGATCGGGCTCGTGCTGGTGCTCACACAGGCCCTCGGGCTGCGCCGGCTCGCGCGACGCTTCGACGAAGCACAGCTCGTGGCGCTCGGTCTCGCCGCGATGGGAATCGGGCTCGCGCTGCTCCCCGCTCTTCCCACCTTCCGCTGGTTCTTCCCGGCGGGCGCGGCGATCGCCTTCGGCAACGGCCTCGCAATCCCCGCCTTCACGAGCCTCTACTCGAAGGCCTGCCGCGCCGAAAGGGCGGGCGAGCTCCTGGGACAGAGCCAGGCGATGGCCACCACCGGGCGCATCGTGGGCCCCATCTGCGGCGGGCTCTTGATGCAGAGCGTCTCGCCTGGCGCGCCCTTCATCGTCGCGGGAGCGATGATGCTCGCCGCGCTGGCGATGTTCCAGGCCACGCGCTCCGTGCTCGTCGTCACGGAGGGCTGATCCTTTCCACTTCGCTCGCCTTCGGCTCGCTGCGCGCGGCCATCGGCTGCTTGCGGCTCAGCCCGCACTTCTCGGCGGGGCGCATGGCTCGGGGTGGGGCTATCCTGAGGCGTGAAAGCGAAGCTTGCGGAGGTTCCCTCGATGAGCCAGCCCGTCGAACGCGAGAGCATGGAGGTCGACGTCCTGTACGTGGGCGCCGGTCCCGCGAACCTCGCCTCGGCGATCCATCTGATGAGCCGCGTCGAGGCGTGGAACCGCGACGCCGCGGCGCGCAATCAGCCGACGATCGAGCCCCCGAGCGTACTGGTACTCGAAAAGGGCGCCGCCGTCGGCGATCACATGCTTTCGGGCGCGGTGATGAACCCGAAGGCGATCGCCGAGCTCGTGCCCGACTTCGCGAGTCAGGGCTTTCCCACGGAGCACGTCTGCGACTACGCCGGCTTCTGGGTCTTCCACCCGAAGGGAAAACTCTCGGTGCCGGTGGTGCCGCCGAACTTCCAGAAGAAGGGCTACCACGTCGTCTCGCTCAATCGCGTCGCCAAGTGGCTGGCCGAGCGGGCCGAGGCGGCAGGGATCGACATCTTCCCGGGCTTCGCCGGGGACGAGCTCCTCGTCGAGGGTGGCCGCGTCGTCGGCGTCCGCACCGGCAGCATGGGCGTCGACCGCAACGGAAGCCCGAAGGCGAACTTCCAGCTGGGCATGGACATCCGGGCCAAGGTGACCGTGATCGGAGAGGGAGTGCGCGGAAGCCTCTCCAAGCAGCTGATCGAGCGCTTCGGACTCGAGGGCGAGAATCCCCAGACCTTCGAGACGGGCATCAAGGAGATCTGGCGCATCGATCCGAAGAAGCACCGGCCCGGACGGGTCGTGCATGGCTTCCTCTTCCCGGAGATCATGCGGCGTTTCCACGGCATGTGGCTCTACGACATGCAGGACGACCTGATCTCCTACGGCTTCGTCACGCTGCTCGACTCGGAGAATCCCGGCTGCGATCCGCACCTCGAGGCGCAGAAATTCAAGACGACGCCCTACATGCGCTGGCTTCTGGAGGGCGCCGAGCTCGTGAAGTACGGCGCCAAGGTCATCCCGACGGGCGGGCTGCGCGCCCAGCCGAAGCTCTACACCGACGGCGCGATGCTCGTCGGAGATTCGGCGAGCTTCTGCAACGCACAAAATCTGGCCGGCATCCACATGGCCATGAAGTCCGGCATGCTGGCCGCGGAGACGATCGTCGAAGCCCTGGCGCAGCAGGATTTCGGCAGCAAGACGCTCGGCGGCTACGCCGAGCGCTACCGCAGCAGCTGGGCCTTCGAGGAGCACTGGCAAGCGCGCAATTTCGGCCCCTCGATCGAGCGCGGCCCCCTCTTCTTCGCGCTGAACGAGCCGCTCCGGATGCTCTCGGGGGGCCGCGGCCTGATCGAGAACATGCACGCAAACCCAGGCTACACGAGGATGCGTCGCCTCTCCGAGCTCCCGGCGGCGGAGCGCACGAAACAACCCTTCGCCTTCGACGGCAAGCTCACCTTCAGCAAGGAACACCTCGTCCAGTTCAGCGGCACGCAGCACGAGGTGGACCAGCCATCGCACCTCGTGGTGGCAGACACCGACCTGTGCAGCACGACCTGCGCGGAGGAGTTCGGGAACCCCTGCGAGAACTTCTGCCCGGCGGCGGTCTACGAGATGGTTCCGGACGCGGAGCATCCCGGACGCAAGAGGCTCTTCATCCATCACGAGAACTGCGTGCACTGCAAGACTTGCGACATCGCAGATCCCTACCAGGTGATCACGTGGACGCCGCCGCAGGGCGGCGAAGGCCCGGACTACGAGCGCATGTGAGTCGCGCTCGGGCACGTGCAACGCACACGCAACGAGGCGGCGACGCGCAGTCGCAAGCTCCGCGCGCAGTCAAGGCCGGGGGGAAGTCCCCTCAAGCCCTGCCCGGGGCCGGACGAAGACGGGGGTCGACGGAGGACCCCCCCATGCGTCGACGAATCGCGTTCGTCTTCATCCTCGGACTCTGGCTCTGCGCTCCGGCTTCGGCCGACGAGTCGCCGCGCGCAGGGGCCAATGCGAGCCACGAACGGGCGGAGGTCGCCTTCCAGGACTTCGCGCGCGACTTCATGGCAAAAGTCCGCAGCCAGGAAGAACGCGAGCGGCACAAGCCCCGGGTCGCCGCGGGCCCCGGTGCCGCCGTGTTCACCTATCGTGGCTACGGCGAGGAGTTCCGCACGGAACTGCGCCCCACCGGGCAGGCGGCTGCGCCCTTCGTCGGGCTGCTCCACTACACGGAGCACGTCTACAGCTGCCGCGATCTCGAGGGTGGCAGCTGCACGGTGGCGTCGACGGTCCCGGTGACCGAGATCTTCCGCTACCAGCGCGGAAGCTGGGCGTATTAGTCAGAGGACGTTGCGTCGATCCGGACGGTGGCTGCCCTCTCCGCTCGCCTGCGGCTCGCTGCGCGGCGGCTGTGCCGCCTTGCTGGGGAGGGGGGAGGCTCCAAGGGCTCGCTTCGGGGATCAGGGGATCTCGGGGGCCCAGAGGAAGTAGAAGCCGGGGGGGATCGCGAGGATCCGCGAGCCGGGGAACTCGAGGCGCAGGCTCGGCGCGATCGGACTTCCGCGCGTGTACAGGTTGTTCGCGTACTCGCGGGGGCGGTGATAGCGCACCACGCGAGCTTCCGAGAGTCCGGCGGCGCGCTTCGCGCGAAGAACCGACTCCTCGAGATCCGCCACCGCGTCGACGAGTCCTAGCTTCAGCGCCTGGGGCGCGCTGAAGATGCTGCCGTCGGCAACCCGCTCGAGCCCACCCGGCGGAAGGTTCGGGCGCCCGGCGACGACCACCTGCTCGAAACGGGTGTGCAGGTCGTCGAGCACGCTCTGGAGGTGGGCCCGCTCCTCCGGGGTGAGGCGGCGCAGCGGTGAGCCCGCATCCTTGTGCGGCCCCGCGGTGAGCGTCTGGTCCTCGATCCCGAGCTTCTCGAGCAGCCCCGCGAGGCTCACGCTGACGAAACGCACCCCGATGGAGCCGGTGACCGTCGTCGGATGGGCGATCACGAGGTCCGCAGCCATTGCGACGTAGTAGCCCCCGGAGGTGGCGAGCCCCATCAGCTGCGCCACCACCGGAACCTTGCGCTCGCGCTTGAAGCGCAGGATCTCGCTGTAGACGAGATCGCTCGCCGTCGCGGTACCACCGGGGCTGTTGATACGAAGCAGCACGGCGCGGACCTCGTCGTCGTCGCGCGCCCGGTCGAGCTGCTCGCGAATCCGCGATACCAGATTGTCTTCACTGGGTCCGAGGATCCCCGGCTCGGGCGCCTGCTCGACGATCACTCCGTCGATCTCGAGCAGCAGGATCTTCGGCCCCGACTCGCCGTAGACCACCGTCTCCTGGAAGGGCCTCGGCACTCCCCAGAGCTGGACCTGGATACAGGCGCCGAGCAGGATCGGCAGGCACAGGGCCGCGAAGAGCGGGCCCACGCGAGCCACCCAATGGGTCAGCAGGGCGGATGCACGAACCACGGGGCCCCCGCCCGGCGCTCAGCTACACCCGCTGGTGCTGCCACAGTTGAGGCATTTGTAGCAGGCGCCGTTGCGGATCATGATTGCGCCGCAGTCCTGGCAGCTCGGCGCATCGGCCTGGTTCACGATGCGGTAGGCGCTCCGGAGCGGAAATCCACCCGAACCGCCTGCCACCGCGGCGCGCAGCCCCGCCCCGGGCAGGCCGACCGAGGTGTCGTCCTCCTGCTCGTCCGCGACCTCCGGCTCGCCCTGCAGGAAGCGATTGCCGAGATAGCGGAAGACGTAGTCCATCACGGATTTCGCGATCGGAATCGACGGATTGTTCGTGAATCCCGAAGGCTCGAAGCGCGTGTGACTGAACTTGTCCACCAGCGCCTTGAGCGGCACGCCATATTGCAGTGCGATCGAGCTCATCGTGGCGATCGTGTCCATGAGTCCCGAGACGGTGCTCCCCTCCTTCGCCATCCGCAGGAAGATCTCGCCGGGCTGCTGGTCCTCGTAGAGGCCGATCGTGAGGTAGCCCTCGTGACCTGCGATCGAGAACTTGTGGGTCACCGCCTGACGCTCGTCGTCGAGCTTGCGGCGCACCGGGCGAGCGACGGCTTCCGTCCGCCCAGCCTCGCGATCCCTGCCGGCGTTGAGCGGCTGGGTCCGCTTGCTCCCATCGCGGTAGACGGCGAGGGCCTTGAGGCCGAGCCTCCAACCCTCGACGTAGGTCGCCTCGATGTCCTCGACACTGGCGTCGGAGGGCAGGTTCACGGTCTTGCTGATCGCGCCCGAAAGGAAGGGCTGCACCGCGCTCATCATCCGCACGTGCCCCATCCAATCGATGGTGCGCGTCCCGTTCGCCGCGCGGAACGCGCAGTCGAAGACGGGCAGGTGCTCCTCGCGCAGTCCCGGGGCCCCCTCGATCGTCTCGTTCTGGTCCACGTGCCCGACGATCGCGCGGATGTCCGCCGCGTCGTAGCCGAGGCGGCGAAGCGCCATCGGGACCGTGTTGTTCACGATCTTGAGCAGCCCGCCACCGACGAGCTTCTTGTACTTCACGAGCGCAATGTCCGGCTCGACGCCGGTGGTGTCACAGTCCATCATGAAGGCGATGGTGCCGGTCGGTGCGAGCACGGTGACCTGCGCGTTCTTGTAGCCGTGCCGCCCACCGGCTTCGAGAGCCGCGACCCAGCTCTCGCGCGCCGCCTCGAGCAGGCCCGCGGGCACGCCGCTGCTCGGGATCGCATCCGCGTCCTGCTTGTGCATCGCGATCACGTCGAGGAAGGGCTTGCGGTTCATCCGGAAGCGCGCGAAGGGCCCCATGGCCTCCGAGATCTCGGCGCTCGTCAGGTAGGCCTGGCCGCACATCAGCGCGGTCAGCGCCGCCGCGAGGTTGCGACCCTCGTCGCTGTCGTAGGGCAGGCCCTGCGACATCAGCAGCGCCCCGAGATTGGCGTAGCCGAGACCGAGCGGGCGGTAGAGATGGCTGTTGCGTTCGATCTTCGGCGTCGGATAGGCGGCGTGGTCGACCAGGATCTCCTGGGCGAGGATCGTGAGTGCGACGGCGCGCCGGTAGGCCGCGACGTCGAAGCGAGCGTCTTCGTCGACGAAGCGCATCAGGTTCAGGCTCGCCAGGTTGCAAGCCGTGTCGTCGAGGAACATGTACTCGGAGCAGGGGTTGCTCGAGTGGATGCGCCCCGACGCCTTGACCGGATTCCAGCGGTTGATCGTCGTGTCGTACTGGATGCCCGGGTCGCCGCAGACGTGTGCCGCCTCCGCCATCTGGCGCAGCAGGTCGCGCGCACGCATCCGATCGACGACCTCGCCGGTGGTCACCGCCCGGGTCTCCCAGTCGCCGTCGGCCAGCGCCGAGTGCATGAAGGCATCGGTCACGCGCACCGAGTGGTTCGCGTTCTGGTAGAACACCGAGTCGTAGGCGCCGCCGGGGACGTTGAAGCCCCCGTCGTAGCCGGCGTCGATCAGCGCCCAGGCCTTCTTCTCCTCCTCCGACTTGGAGCGCACGAAATCGAGGATGTCGGGGTGGTCCGCGTTCAGGATCACCATCTTCGCCGCGCGACGCGTCTTTCCGCCCGACTTCACGACACCCGCGAAGGAGTCGAAGCCGCGCATGAAGGAGACGGGGCCAGAGGCCGTCCCGCCGCCCGCGAGCCGCTCGCGCGAGGAGCGGATCTGCGACAGGTTCGAGCCGGTGCCCGAGCCGCCCTTGAAGAGCATCGCCTCGGTCTTCGCGAGATCCATGATGGATTCCATCGTGTCCTCGACCGAGTTGATGAAGCAGGCGCTCGCCTGCTGAGGAGTGTCCTCCACGCCGAGGTTGAACCAGACCGGACTATTGAAGGCCATGCGCTGCGTGACGAGCACGCTGCTCAGCTCGTCGGAAAAGGCCTGGCGGTCCTCCGGGGTCCGGAAGTAGCCCGAGACCTCCCCCCACTCGCAGATCCTTCCGACGACGCGCTCGATCAGCTGGCGCACGCTGCGCTCGCGGTCGGGTGTGCCGATGTGGCCGCGGAAGTACTTGGAGACGACGACGTTGGTGGCGAGCTGCGACCAGCCCTTCGGGACCTCGACGTCGGCCTGCTCGAAGACGGCCTCGCCCTGCTCGTTGGTGATGCGCGCGCTGCGGAGCTCCCACTCGACCTGGTCGAGGGGGTTCTCGCCGGCACATGTAAAGAAGCGCGGAACGCGCACACCGCGCGCGCTCCGGCGCGCCTTCGGCTGCCCGCCGACCGCGCGCAAGCTGCCTGTGGAGTCCCCCTTGACCGACTTCCCCGTCCCTCCCGACACCGTCCCGCTCGTCTCCCGTGCGCTCACCTCTCACCCCCCTTCCTTTGCGTGCTTTGCGTGCATCGACCTCGGCAAGCGCCTCCCCCCGTGCAGGCGCCTGCCCGATTCCCCAGGCCTCGCTCAGATCTCAACTTCGAGTCACAGGTCTCCGGTCCTCCCATTTCGTGCCCCGAGCATGTCCCGAGCCTGTCCCGAGCGTGCCCCGCGCTTGTCCCGAGTGTGTCCCGAGGGTGTCCCGAGACGACGCAACCCACCGGATCGGGATCCGCCGCCTGGCGGGAAGGTCCCGATCCGCTCTTCCCGAAGCCGCTTCCCTTACTTCCGATTTCCGGTTCGACTTGCTGCTCGCGGTCCGCTGCGCGCGGACGGGCGAGAAACCACCGGAGATGAGAGAGGCGCCGGAACCCCCGGCGCCCCCGAACCGGATTCGGGTCCTCCTTCCCGTTTCCGGTTCGCTTCCCCCCGACGACCGCCTGTCTCAAAACCCCCCAGGCCGCCGAGGGGACGTGTCTCATCCCCGATTGTTGTAGTTACTGCGGGCCCCGATCGGCGTCAATCGAAAAGTACAAAATGCAGCGCTCCAGGCAGTACTCGACCACAACCCCTTGAGGTTTCAGCCAATCGGAGGGTTGCCCGCGGGGAGTGCCGGGCGAGCCACCCTGCGTGGCGTTTCACCCTCGTATCCAAGTCCGCGAAATCACTGGGTCGACGGGTGGAGACGCCACCCGGAGGCGTCAAGCGCTCGGGAGTCCGGTGAAACGGATCCCGATTCCCTCTGGCACCTTGTAGCGGGCGTTGAGCCCGATCAGCAGCGCGGTGACCGCCTCGACGATCCGAGCGTTCGCCAGCGGGCCGCCGTCGACCGCCCGCAGCCCCGGTATCAGCCCGCAGAGCGCCATGATGCGCTTGCGCGCGGCCATCGGCCCCGAAACGACGACGTCGCAGTCGACCTCGCTGTCGAGGTCCTGGAGGCGGTGGGCCGAGACGTTCTGGAACGCCGAGACGACCTCGACCCCCTCCGGCACGAGCGTGGCCAGCAGCTCCGCGCACGAGCCCTGCCAGATCCCGAGCATGCGCGTTGCGCCGTCGCCGACTGCGGTCGCGAGCGGCACGCCCATCGACACGACGATCTGCCCGGCGCGCAGGCTCTTCTGGATGCCCTTCTGCGTGCTCGCGCAGTGCTCGAAGGGAACGGAGAGGATCACGATCGGCGCGAGCTCGGCGGCCGCTCCGTTCTCGAGCCCGGTGACCGAGGCGCCCGGCAGCGTCGCGCGCACCTTCTCGGCCGCCTCCGCCGCCCGTTCGGGCTTGCGAGACCCGATCAGCACGGGTCGCCCGGCTCGCGCGAAGCGCAGCGCGAGACCCAGCCCCTGGTCCCCCGTTCCTCCCAGGATCGCAATCGCGTTCTCGTCCATGTCGGCCACCTCCTCGCAGCTTCGGTGTCGCGAGGCTAGCAGGCGGGCCGAGCTAGACTCGGCGCGATGTCGGAGGCAGACGAGGCGCGGGTCACGCCGAAGGGGATCCATCAGCAGGGAGCCCGCGAGCTCGCCATCGAATGGGCCGACGGTCACCGGAGCGTCTACGCCGTGCGGATGCTGCGCCTGTGCTGCGGGTGCGCGAGCTGCATCGACGAGTGGACCGGCGAGCAGCGACTCGACCCGGCCGGCGTGCCGGAGGACGTGCATCCGCTGCGCGTGGCGCCCGTCGGACGCTACGGCATCCAGATCGCGTGGAGCGACGGGCACGAGACGGGCATCTACCCCTTCCGCCGCCTCCGCGAGCTGGACACGGGCAACTGAGGCGGCGGCCGTGAGCGCCGCGTCACTCCGCCCTATCCTGGTCGGCGGGCTATGGGCAGCGCTCTTCGCCCTCGCGGCGGCGCTCAACCTCCACGACATCGGCTCGCTCGACTACTGGTGGCACCTGCGCGCCGGTCAGCTGATCTCCGAAACCGGCGCGGTCCCCAGCCACGATCCCCTCACCTACACCGTTCCGGGAGCGCGTTGGATCGACATCCACTGGCTCTTCCAGCTCGGCCTCCATGCGCTCCACGCGAGCGGAGGGCACGCGGCCGTCGTGGTGGCGCAGCTCGGACTCGTCTGCCTCTGGCTCGTCGCGCTCGCGCCGATCGCTTACCGCCGCGAGCGAACGTGGCTCAGCGTGGGCGCGCTTGCGCTGATGCTGCTCGTCGCGGCCGGCCGCCTGCAGCCGCGGCCAGAGATTCCGAGCTTCGTCCTGCTCGCGTGGATCCTCAGCTTGCTCGACCGCTTCGACCGTACCCCGGACCGGCTCGTCTACGCGATCGTTCCGCTCCAGCTCCTGTGGGTCAACGTTCACGGGCTCTTCGCCGTCGGCATAGCACTTTGTGCGATCCACCTCGTCGCCGAGCTGCTGCGCTCGCTCGGCCGCAGCGGAGGGGGACTGCGGATCGATCGCGTGCGCCGACTCGCGGGTGTGACGCTGCTCGCCGTTCTGATCTCGCTCGCAAACCCGAACGGGCTCGACGGCGCTCTCTATCCGCTGCAGCAGCTCGACATGGTGGGCTCCGCCGAGCGCCGCGGGGCCTTCGGAATGCTGATCGACGAGCTTCAGCCGACGCTCGGATCGGCCGGCCCGCTCGAGCTCGGGCTCTTCCTCGCGCTCGCCTCGCTCTCGCTCGGGTCGCTGGTGATGAACTGGAGACGCGTCCGCGAGGCGGACATCCTGCTCTGGGTAGCCTTCTTCTATCTCGCGCTCGGAGCCAACCGCAACACGGCCCTCTTCGCCATCGTGGCCGCAACGATCCTGGTGCGCAACGCGAACGAGGTGATCGACGCGCGACCGCGTTGGATGCGCCTCGACGCAAGCGCCACGCCGCTCGCGGTGGTCCTCGGGCTGCTGGTTGCGACCGAGGTCGCGATCGTGCGCCAGTTCGCGCTTCGCGGTCGCTACTCCACGCCGAGGATCGGCGTCGCGGAGGGACTGAACCCGATCGGCGCCGCGGACTGGATCGCGCGCACGAGACCCCCGGCACCGATCGGCCACAGCATGGGCGACGGCGGCTACCTGATCTGGCGCCTGTGGCCCGAGTACGCGGTGATGAGCGACGGTCGGCTCGAGGTCTTCGGCCCCGATCTCCTGCCGGGCCTGCAGCTCTCCGACCCCGAGCGCTTCGCCGACCTCGACGCACAGTACCGCTTCGGCGCGGTGCTCTTGAACCACCGTCGCCTCGCGCTCGGCGAGCTCGTGGCCGCGCTGCAGACGAGCGGTGCATGGCGGCTCAGCTACGCCGACGACGTGAGCGTGGCCTTCGTGAGGGGCGACTCCGACGCGATGCGCTGGCCCGAGCTCGACCTCGACGCGCCCGGCGCCTTCGCCCCGCTCGACACGGTCGCGCAATGGCAGGCGCGCGACCGCCTGATGGCCCGGGCACAGCTGCTCCTCGACCTCGGACGCCCCGACCTCGCGACGCGCACCTGGGAGGCCGCGCTCGCGCGCTTCCCAGACCTTTCCGAAGGGCAGGCGATCCTCGCGGAGCTGCGCGCGCGCGCGGCGCAGAAGCCCCCGCCGCAGCGGATGCGTGAGGCGGACGCTTTGGCAACCCCTCCGCGCTGACCCTACCCTCGCGCCCGATGCCCGGACTCGACTTCGAAGCGATCGCACGCGCGGCAGAGGCCGCCGCCGATGCCGCGCGGCAGGAGGTGCTGCCGCGCTTTCGCGCGGTCGAGGTCGAGACGAAGGCCGACGGCTCGCCAGTGACCGAGGCCGACAAGGCCGCGGAGCGGGCGATCCGCGAGCGGCTACGCGCCGCGTTCCCCCGCTTCGCGATCCACGGTGAGGAGTACGGTGTAGAGGGAGACAGCGACGGACCCTGCTGGATGGTCGACCCGATCGACGGGACGATCGGCTATTCGCGCGGAATCCCGCTCTTCTCGACCCTGATAGCGCTCCTCGACGAGGGCCAGCCGGTCTTCGGCCTGATCGATCTGCCCGGGGTGAACGAGCGCTACGTGGGCTGGCGGGGTGGGGGATGCCGGCGCAACGGCCGCCCCTGTCGCGTCTCGCAGGAGAGCGACCTGCGGCGCGCCATCATCTCCCACGGCGACCCCTTCTGCTTCGAGCGCTGGGGCGCGCGCGACGCCTTCCTGCGCATGGCACGCGAGATCCCGATGCTGCGCGGCTACACCGACGCCTTCGGCCACGCGCAGGTCGCGGGCGGCGGCATCGGCGCGATGGTGGATCTCGATCTCAACCCCTGGGACGCCGCGCCGACGCAAATCCTCGTCCCCGAGGCCGGCGGTCGCTGCACGACGCTCCACGGCTCCGCCGGCAAGCTCGGCCTCGTCTTCGGCAGCCCCGCGCTCGTCGAGCAGCTCCTCGAGCTGCTCGATCTCGCGCCTTCACCGGGCCTACTCTGACGGCAGCACCACGAGCGTCGCCGCGCGGTGGGGCGGGTGCATGTGGCAGTGGATGCGCAGCACCTGTCCGCCCTGCAGCGAGGGCAGCTCGATCAGCAGCTCCTCGCCGGGGGCGATCACCTTCTCGATTCCGAGCGCGGCGATCGCGAAGCCGTGCGGCATCTCGGTCGTGTTCACGATCGAGAGCGAACGCGGGCCGCCGTCGGTCACCACGAGCGTCGACGGGATGAAGACGTTCTTCCCGCCGACGAGCGCGCTCACCACCTGCACCGTCGAGACGTCGCTCGAGTAGCCGGCGGCGTGGTGCGTCTCGTGCATCTCCATCCGGCCCGCACAGCCTGCCTCGAGCACGGCGAAGGCGGCGAGCACGGCCTCGAGGCGGAGCGAGCGACGACCGATCGGCATGGATCCTCCCGGGCTCCGGGGGACGCTGCGGAGGCTCCCCGGAGGCGCGACCCCGCCACGCTATCCTAGGCTCCCTTCGACGCAAAGACCCGGGAGAGTGCGATGACCGAAGTGCCCACCCTCGACGACGCGCGAGTCTGCCTTCGCGCCGCCGACCAACTGCTCGGGCGCGCCCTCGCGCGCGCCCGCGAGATCACCGAGGGCGGGAGCCGGATCGACGCTCATCAGGTGCTGACCGAGGCGGTGACCTACGCGGCGACCGAGGGGCGCGCGGCGCGAGCGTTGCTCGACTCCGCGGCAGCAGCGCAGGCAGAGGGCCGTTCGGCCCCGATGCTCGAGACCACGGCGGTCGCCGGCGTGGCCGACCAGGTGCGCAGCCTGCGCGCGCGGCTCGAGCCTCACGTGGAGAGCCTCGGCATCGGAGAGGGGGCCCTCGACGAGACCTTCCCGGCGGAGGTGCGCGCCTGCCTGCGCCGCGCCGCACACGCATCGGTCTTCGAGGCCATCGGGGAGCACGTGGCGCAGACGCGCGGGCGTAACGCGACGCCGCTCGACGAGATCTCGGAGCAGGTGCGCGAGGCCGTGCGAGAGTTCGCCGAGCGCGAGGTGGCGCCCCACGCCGAGCGCATCCACCGCCACGACGCACTCGTTCCCGAGGAGTTCATCTCGAAGATGGCCGAGCTCGGCTATTTCGGGCTCGCGGTTCCCGAGGAGTACGGCGGCTCCGCGATGGGCAACCTCGCGATGATTCTCACCACCGAAGAGCTCTCGCGCGCCTCGCTCGCAGCGGCGGGATCGCTGATCACCCGACCGGAGATCCTCACCAAGGCGCTGCTGCAAGGCGGAACGGACGAACAGAAGCGCCACTGGCTCCCGAGGATCGCCGCGGGCGAGATCATGGTCGGCATCTCGGTCACCGAGCCCGACATCGGGAGCGACGTGGCCTCGGTCAAGTGCAAGGCAGAGCGACGCGAGGTCGAAGGGCGCGAGGTCTTTGCGATCACGGGCCCGAAGGCCTGGTGCACCTTCGCGGGTCGCGCGGACGTGCTCGCGGTGCTCTGCCGCACCGATCCCGACCCGACGAAGGGCGCCCGGGGCCTCTCGCTCTTCATCGTCCCGAAGGACCGCTTCGACGGACACGGCTTCGAAATGAAGCAACCGCGCGGAGGACGCCTCGTCGGCAAGGCCGACGCCACGCCCGGCTATCGCGGCATGCACTCCTACACGCTCAATTTCGAGAACTTCCTCGTCCCGGCCGAAAACCTGGTCGGCGGGCCGGGCGGCCTCGGGCGCGGCTTCTATCTCCAAATGGCGGGCTTCGCGGCCGGGCGCCTCCAGACGGGAGGGCGCGCCTGCGGCCTCGCGCAGGCGGCACTCGAAAAGACGGCGGAGTACGTCGAGGATCGCTCGCAGTTCGGCCGACCGATCGGCGAGTACGGCCTCACGCGCCATACCCTCGGGCGCATGGCGGCCACGCTCGCCGCTTCGCGCGCGATCACCTATGCAGCGGCCCTCGCGATGGACGAGGACGAGCGCCGAGCCGCGCCCCTGGCGGCCCAGGCGAAGCTGCTCGCCTGCGACATGGCCGTGGCACTCACGCAAGCGGGTCAGCTGATGCACGGAGGCTGGGGCTACGCCGAGGAGTATCCGATCAGCCGCTACGTCGTCGACGCGCTGGTGCTCCCGATCTTCGAGGGCGTGAAGCCGATCCTCGAGCTCAAGGTCATCGGCCGGAGTCTCCTCAGCGACTGAAGCACCGCCCGCACTGCGAGCACGTGGGCAAGCGAAGCGCGCAGCGAGGCGAAGCCGAGCGGAGGGGTCACGGGCAAGCGAAGCGCGCAGCGAGGCGAAGCCGAGCGGAGAGGTCACTCACCGCTCAAGTCGTGGCATCGTCCTCTGGCCGGCCCTCCCGGTCCTTGCGCCGCTCGCGAACGCCACGGATCGTGTACCAGGTGGCGAGCCCCCCGCAGACGGCGAAGCCATAGCGGTTGAAATTGATCCATTCCATCTCCGGATTGAACCAGCCGTCGTAGAAGAACCACGCGGCGAAGACCCAGAGCAGGACCGGCAGGAAGAAGGGGTTGTCGAAGGGCGTCGAGGCGGGGCCGTCCTCGTCCTCACCCTCGGACCCGAGAGGCTCGTTGGCCATCGGGCGAACATAGCCACGGAGCCTGCCCCGGGCCAGCGTCCGGCCAACGCGCGCTCCCCTCGTTCCGACGGGAGCGCTCCTAGGCTTCGCAGTAGAAGAGGGCGAGCACCTCGATCATCGGCCGCACGTCGGCGCTTCCGGCCATCTCGCGACACGAGTGCATCGACAGCATCGGGCTGCCGACGTCCACGGCCGGAATCCCGACCCGCGCCGCGGTGATCGGGCCGATTGTCGAGCCGCAGGGAATGTCGTTGCGCGTGACGAAGTGCTGCGGTGCGATGCCGGCCCGCGCGCACAGGCCGGCGAAATGCCCGGAGCTGCGAAGGTCGGTCGCATAGCTGCGTCCTGCGTGCTGCTTGATCACCGGACCTCCGCCGATCAGGGGCCGGTGAGATGCGTCGTGGCGATCGGCGAAGTTCGGGTGAAGTGCGTGCGCCATGTCTGCGGAGACGAGCAGCGAGCGCGCGAGCGCGCGCGGCAGCCCCTGCGGCGACCCTCCCTTGAAACCCGCTACGACGCGCTCGAGCGCGCTGGCGAGCAGCGAGCCCGCGGCGCCTTCGGCGGTGCGACTTCCGATCTCCTCGTGGTCGTAGAGCACCAGCACGCGCGTCGGCCGCGGCAGCTCCGACCCGGCCGCCTCGAGGAGCGCGAGCAGCCCCGCATGGCAGGAGCCCTGGTTGTCGAGGCGCGAGGCGTGGATGAACTCGCCGCGCACGCCGGCTACCACGGCCCGCTGCGTGTCGTAAGTCATCAGATCGTGCGCCAGCACGTCGCCAGGCTCCGGCGACGCGATTCCCTGCGCGCGCAGCTCCGCAGCCACCAGGGCCGTGAGCCCCGGCGCGCCCTCGAGCCCTGCGATCGGGACGAGCTGCGCCTGCGGATCGACGACCAGGCCCTTCTTGTTCACCTCGCGGTCGAGATGGATCGCGAGGTTGGGGATGCGCAGCAGCGGCCTCCCGAAGTCGATGAGCAGCGTGCGCAGCGCGCCCTTCTCCCGGATCCCGACGGAGCCGGCGAGCGAGAGGTCGCGGTCGAGCCAGGTGTGGAGCAACACGCCGCCGTAGGGCTCGACGGCGTAGCGCTGATAGCCGTGGCACGCGGCGTCGGCGCGCGGCCGCAGCCGCAGGTTCGGTGAATCGGTGTGGGCGCCGACGATGCGGAAGCCGGCTTCCGCCGGCGAGACCGAGCCCACCTGGAACGCGACCAGGCTGCCGCCCCCGCGCACCAGGAACCTGCGGTCGCCGGGGACGAGATCCCAGGAATCCACCTCGAGGATCTCGCGGAAGCCCTCCGCCTCGAGCCGACGGCTCGCCTCGGCGACCGCGTGGTAGGGCGTCGGCGACCGGTCGATGAACGCCAGCAGATCGGCGACCGGATCGATACGCGCTTCGTTCGCACTCACGGCGCCCGCAACAGTAGCAAGCAAGCGAAGCGCGCAGCGAGCCGCGGGCGAGCGGAGTGGCCTGTCAGCGCTCGGGCTCTGTCAGCGCTCGTATCGGGCCGCGTCCTCGGGCCGGCTGTCAGCGCTCAGGGGGTGCCAGCGTCCTCGGACCTGACCGCGAAGCTCTCCTCGGGCGAGAGGACGAGGCGGTGGCGACCGACGAGCCCGAACCACGCGAGTCCGAGGGCGTACCACAGCGCCGCACCGATCACGACCTGTCGATAGACCGGATCGGATACGAAGAGGCCGACCAGGGTCACGAGCGAGATCGCGAGCGCCACGAGCGCGCCGGGAATCCCGAGCGGGCTGCGGAAGGGCCGCGTGAGGTGGGAAAGGCGGCGGCGCAAGAGCACGAAGGAGAGCATCTGGAGCGCGTAGGAAATCACCGCACCGAAAACCGCCATGTTGAGCAGCACGGCGCCCACCGGATGCTCCGGACCGAGGAAGTGGATCGCCAGCGCCACGGCGTAGCCGAGCGCTGCCCCGACCACGAGCGCCACGTGGGGCGTGTGGCGTGTCCCGTGCGTGAGCGAGAGCCAGCGCGGGAAGTAGCCGGCGCGCGCGAGCGAGTAGATCTGGCGCCCGTAGGCGAAGATGATCGTATGAAAGCTCGCCACTAGCCCCGCCACGGCCAGCAGCGCCAGCATCCGGGCGCCGATGCGTCCGCCCGTGATCGTTGCGAAGCCCGCGAAGAGCGGCTGATTCGAGGCCGCGAGGGCCTCGGCGCCCGGCGACATGCCCGCCGACAGCACGAGCGTCGCGAAGGAGCACACGACGAGCGTCGCGAGCCCGAGGAGCAGGCCTTTCGGGAGGTCGCGCTCCGGCGCGTGCGCCTCCTCGGCGGCGAGCGGCAGCTCCTCGATCCCGAGATAGAACCAGATGGCGAAGGGCAGCGCGGCGAGGATGCCCCGCGCGCCGAAGGGGAGCCACACGCTCTCGCCGGGCTCGGGCGGCACGTCGAGCGCGAAACGCGCGAGATCGAAGTGGGGAATGGCGCCGATCCAGAAGGCGACCAGGATCGCGAGTGCCGCGAGCGTGGTCGCCACGGCGAAGCGGAAGGTGATCTCGACCCCTGCGATGTTGAGCCCGACGAAGACGCCGTAGGCGGCGAGCCACCACAGCGGCGCGACCGCGTCCGGCGTTTCGAAGATCGCACCGAGATAGCCGCCGATCCCGACCACGATGACCGCCGGGGTGAGGATGTACTCCATGTTCTCGGCCAGCCCGGTCACGTAGGCGCCCCAGGGACCCATCGCGGAGCGCGCGAAGGAGTAGGCCCCGCCGGTGTGCGGCAGCAGGCTCGCCATCTCGGCGATTCCCGAGCACAGACACGCGAAGAGGACCGTGATCACGAGCGTCGCGACGAGCATCCCGCCGAAGCCGCCCGCGCCGAGACCGAAGTTCCAGCCGAAGAAGTCCCCCGAGATGACGGCACCGACACCGAGCGCCCACAGGGAGCCCACGCGCGCATGCCGCCGCAGGCGCCGGCGCTCGAAGTAGCCGGCATCGACCTCGTCGTAACGGATGCCCCGCCCCCGATCGCGCCGAACCACACCACCCCCCGATGCGCGAGTATACTCGGCATCCAGAGGCGGATCGCGGCGAGGCAGGCAAGCGCAGCGCGCAGCGAGGCGAAGCCGAGCGGAGTGGGCTGTCACCGCTCGATTCCTGGCATCGTCCTCGGGAGGCGCGCGCAGCAAAGCGCTCGCTCGGGAGGTCATCGCTCGAAGCATGAACAATCTGCGCGAGCGGGTGGCGGTGGTCACGGGCGCCGCGAGCGGAATCGGCTTCGCGCTCGCAGCGCGCTTCGCCAGTGAGGGAATGAAGGTCGCGCTCGCGGACGTGGAGGAGCGAGCGCTGGCCGAAGCGACGCGTCGGCTCGAGGCAGGGGGCGCGAGCGCGATCGGCGTCCCGACGGATGTGACGAGCGCGATCGACGTTGCGCGTCTCGCGCGCCGCACGCAGGCCGAGTTCGGCGCCGTCCACGTGGTGTGCAACAACGCGGGCGTCTTCGCCGGCGGCACCTGCTGGGAGGCGCCGGTCGAGGACTACGAGTGGCTGCTCGGCGTGAACGTCTGGGGGGTCGTGCACGGGATCCGGACCTTCGTCCCGATCCTGCTCGAGGAGGAGGAGGGCCACGTGGTGAACACCGCCTCGATGGCCGCCCTCACGACCCTCCCCTTCACGGGGATCTACCACATGACGAAGCACGCGGTCCTGGCGCTCTCGGAGTGCCTCTACCACGAGCTGCGCGCCCGCGGTGCGCGTGTCGGCGTGAGCGTCGTCTGCCCCGAGAGGGTCGCGACGCGTATCGATGCCGCCGATCGGAACCGACCCGAGCGGCTGCGCGGCTCCGCCGCTGCCACGCCGGAGAGCGAGCTCGTCGGACGCTCGATCGCGGACGCGATCCAACGCGGCATCCCGCCCGAGGAGATCGCCGACCGCACGCTGCGCGCGATCCGCGAGGATCGCTTCTACGTGCTCTCGGACGACGACTGGCGTCGCAGCGCCGAGTCCCGTTGCGAGGACCTCCGCCTCGCCCGCAACCCCACCCTCCGCGTCCCGTCCATGGAATGAACCGCGGGGGCCCACTGCGGCGCGAGGCCGAACCCGGTCCACCGCCGAGCAAGCGCAGCGCGCAGCGAGCCGAAGGCGAGCGGAGTGGGCTGCCACCGCTCGCTTCATCGGTGCGTCCTGAGACTATCTCTTCCGAAGATTCCCGGGCAGGATGCGCTTGCGCAGGCGCAGCGATCCGGGCGTCACCTCGAGCAGCTCGTCTTCCTCGAGCCACTCGAGCGCCCACTCGATCTCGACCTCGCGCGGCGTCGAGAGGACGGTGTTCTCGTCCTTTCCGGCGGCCCGGATGTTGGTGAGCTTCTTCGCGCGCACCGCGTTCACGTCCATGTCCCGCGCGCGGCCGTTCTCGCCGATGATCTGGCCCTCGTAGACCGGGATGCCCGCCCCGACGAAGAGCGACGCGCGCTCCTGGATGTGGAAGAGACTGTACGCCGTGGTCTTCCCGGCCTCCGTCACGATCATCGCGCCCTGCCCGCGCCGCGCGAGCTCGCCGACCCAGGGCTCGTAGCCCCGCACGGTGCGGTAGAGCACGCCTTCGCCGCGGGTGGCGGAGAGGAACTCGCCGCGGTAGCCGAAGAGCCCGCGGCTGGGTGCGACGAAGGTGAGGCGCGTGCGCCCGCTGCGCTGCTCCATCGACAGCATGCGACCGCGGCGGGACGAGAGGCCCTCGACCACCACGCCGGTTGCCCACTCCGGAACCTCGGCCAGTACATCCTCGACCGGCTCGCAGGCCTTGCCGTCGATCTCGCGCCGGATGATCTCCGGGCGGGAGACGGAGAGCTCGTAGCCCTCGCGGCGCAGCGTCTCGATCAGGATCGCGATCTGCAGCTCGCCGCGCCCGGCCACGACGAAGGTGTCGGGACCCTCCCCCGGCTCGATGTGGATCGAGACGTTGCTGAGCGCCTCGCGCCGCAGCCGATCGCCGAGCTGGCGACTCGTGACGAAGCGCCCCTCGCGCCCGGCAAAGGGCGAGTTGTTCACCGAGAAGCGCACGCGGATCGTCGGCGGATCGATCTGGGTGCGCGGAAGCGGATCCTGGCTCGCCGGGTCGCAGATGGTGTCGCCGATCTGGATCGAGTCGACCCCGGCGATCACCGCGATCTCGCCCGCCGAGGCGCTGTCGAGCTCGACGCGGCGCAGCCCGCGCGCCCCAAGGAGCTTGGTCACGCGGAAGGACTCGGGCGGACCCTCGGCCGGAAGCCGCACCACCGTCTGGCCGCGGACGAGCCGCCCGCGCTCCACCCGACCCACCACGAGGCGTCCGAGGTAATCGTCCCAGCCGAGCGTCACGGCCTGGAAGCGCACCGGGCCCTCGACGTCGACCAGCGGGGGGGGCGATTCACGCAGGATCGTCTCGAGTAGCGGCCGCAGGTCCTTGCGCGGGGCCGCGGCCTCGAGCGACGCCGTACCCTCCTTGGCCGAGGCGTAGACCACCGGGAACTCGAGCTGGCGGTCGTCGGCTCCGAGCTCGACCAGCAGGTCGAAGACTTCGTCGAGCACCTCGTCGGCGCGCTGCTCGATCCGATCGATCTTGTTCACCACGAGGATCGGGCGCAGGCCGCGGGCCAGCGCCTTGCCGACCACGAAGCGCGTCTGCGGCATCACGCCCTCGACCGCATCGACGAGGAGCAGCACCGAGTCCACCAGCGAGAGGACGCGCTCGACCTCGCCGCCGAAGTCCGCGTGGCCCGGCGTGTCGACCAGGTGGATGCGCACGCCCTCGAACTCGATCGAGGTGTCCTTGGCCAGGATCGTGATGCCGCGCTCGCGCTCGAGCTCGCCGCTGTCCATCACGCGCTCTACCACGATCTGGTTCTCGCGGAAGGCCCCGGTCTGGCGCAGCAGCCCGTCCACCAGGGTGGTTTTCCCGTGGTCCACGTGCGCGATGATCGCGACGTTCCGGATTTCCTTGCGCGCATGCTTCATGGCGGTCGCGGAGGTTAGCTCATCGAACTTCCCCCGCCTACCGCTCGCCGCGCGGGCATGAAGGCAGGGCGACCCCGGCATGCCAGCGCCCGGGGGGATGAGATAGCCTCGCGGCGTGCATCCCGGACAGCTCCTCTTCGCCGGCTTCGAGGGCACGCAGGTTCCCGGAGACCTGGCAAGGCTGGTGCGCGAGGGCCGCGTGGGCGGCATCGTGCTCTTCGCGCGAAATCTGCGCGAGCCGGACCAGGTACGCGATCTGGTGGCGCAGCTGCATGGGCTCGCTCCGGGCGACACCCCGCTGTGCGTGGCGATCGACCAGGAGGGCGGCCGGGTCCAGCGGCTTCGCGCCCCCTGGACCGAGTGGCCGCCGATGCGCCGGCTCGGCGAGCGCGACGACCTCGCGGAGACCGCCCGGGTGGCGCGCGCGCTCGCCCGCGAGCTCGCCGACCTCGGCATCGACCTCGACTTCGCGCCCGTGGTGGACGTCGACACCAATCCGCACAACCCGGTGATCGGCGACCGCAGCTTCGGCCGCGAGCCGGAACGCGTGGCCCGTCACGCGCGCGCGTTCATCGAGGCGATGCAAGCCGCCGGCGTGGCGGCCTGCGCCAAGCACTTTCCGGGACACGGCGACACGAACGAGGACAGCCACCTGGCCCTCCCGCGCGTGGACCACCCCCTCGGGCGCCTGCGCGAGGTGGAGCTCGTGCCCTTCCGCGCAGCCGCGCTGGCGGGCGTCGCGAGCATGATGACGGCCCACGTGCTCCTGTCCTGCTTCGACCCGCGCGTCCCGGCGACCCTGTGCAGCGCGGCGATCGAGCTCTTGCGCGGGGAGATCGACTACGACGGCGTGGTCTTCGGCGACGACTTCGAGATGGCAGCCGTGGCGCAGCACTTTCCGCCGCGGGAGGCCACGCGCCGGGCAGTCGACGCGGGCGTCGATGCGCTGCTCGTCTGCAGCCGGGCCGACGTGCGCGACCTGGTGCTCGCGGAGCTCGAGGCGCTGCCCTCCGGTCTGCTCGAGCCCGGGCTGCGACGCGTGGCGGCGCTGAAACGCCGCTTCGCAGGCGGGCGCCTCGCGGGCTCCGGCAGCCCTCCCTATCCCGAGCACGCGCGGCTCGCCGCGCAGCTCGCCGGTCAGGGCGTCGGGTCGACGTAGCCGACGAAGAGGTCGTCGAAGTAGGCGTCCGCCTCGACGCGCGAGCCCGCGGGCCGATTGTCCCAGCGCGCCTCGAAGAGGAGCCGCAACCTGTCGTATCCGGTCGGCACGCCGCCCCACTGCCGCTCGAACTCCTGGCGCAGCGGAACCTCGAAGTAGGTCCAGCGTCCGAGCCGGGGCAGCTCCTTCGAGGCGAAGGTCACCCGCGCGTTGGCGAGCAGGAAGGGCGGCTCGCTGACCCCTGCCAGGTAGGAGCGAAGCTGGTAGTTCATCAGGCCCCCGTTCGCGGCCGGGCTCCCGGGGTTCAGCACGCTCGCCGCCTGGTTCGTCCAGACGATCGCTACGGCCTGGAGGTAGAGATGGGTCACGTCGGCGCCCTTCTCCCAGCGCTCGACGCGGTACCAGCCGCCCATCACATCGGGGAAGCGCTCCGGCGCCGGCTCCTGCATGACGCCCAGGATCCAGGACGCGTGGGTCTGGTCCTCGGAACCCGCTCGCAGGCGCAGGTGCGCGGCTCGCCGCCCCGATCGCACGGGAGCTTCGACCACCTCGAACTTGCCCCAGTACGGGCTCTCGATCGGATAAGTCCAGCCCGCCTCGCCCTCCTCGAAGCCCGGATTCGCGAGCAGGTTGCCGTGGAAGCCCTGCGGCGTCGCCGCAGGGCACGCGAGCAGCGTTGCGCATCCAAGGGCGACGAGCAGGCAGACGACGCTGCCAGGAAGCGGGGCGCGAAGCATCGCGCGAGTCTATCACCACCCGCGCGCAGCGAGCCGCAGGCGAGCGGAAGTCGATACCGCAAGCGCAGCGCGCAGCGAGCCGCAGGCGAGCGGAGTCGATAAGGCTAGCCTCCCGGCATGGAAGCCTCTCCGGCGCTGCTGCTCTCGATGCTGGCGTTCTGCTGCGCAGCTCTGTGCATCCGCGCGGAGCGGCGTGGGTTGCGGCGGGCGGTCTACCTCTGGAAGCCCGCGACCCTGCTGTGCGTGATCGCGATCGCCGCGCTGGGAAGCGCGTCGCCCACCGATCCCTACGCGCTGGCGATCCTCGCGGGCCTCGTCCTCTCGCTCGCGGGGGACGTCTGGCTGATGCTCCCGAGGGATCGCTTCGCCGCAGGTCTCGCGAGCTTCTTCGTCGCGCACCTGTGCTACGTCACGGCCTTCGCGGGGCCGGAGGGACCGCGCGGCGGGCCCCTCGGGCTGCTGCTCTTCGTCGCTGCGGCATGCCTGATGCTGGCGCTGCTGCTCCCCGGCGTGCGCGGTGGGGCGCTGCGTGCCGCGGTCGTCGCGTACGTGGCAGCGATCGCCGCGATGGGCTGGCAAGCGACCGCGCGGGCCCAGGACCTCGCCGACTCGGGCGCGCAGCTCGCTGCGGCGGGCGCGCTGCTCTTCCTCTGCTCGGACTCCGCCCTCGCCTGGAATCGCTTCCGCCGGCCCTTGCGTGCAGCGGAGACGGTGGTCCTCTCGACCTACTTCGCCGGCCAGTGGCTGATCGCGCTCTCGACCGGCGCTGCGGCGCGCTAGGGCCTCGGGTGCCGGTCTACCGGCTCGGTAGCGAGCTCGCCTTCCCGCCGCCCGAGCAGGCGGAGCCCGGGGGGCTCCTCGCGGTCGGGGGAGACCTCAGCCCGGACCGGCTGCTGCTCGCCTACTCGCTCGGGATCTTTCCGTGGTACGACGAGAAGCTCCCGATCCTCTGGCATTCGCCGGATCCGCGCATGGTGCTCCTGCCGCACGAGCTCCACGTCCCGCGCAGCCTCGCGAAGACGCTGCGACGGGCGACCTTCGACGTGACCCTCGACACCTGCTTCGCGCGCGTCATCGAGGCCTGCGCTGCGACGCCGCGAAGCCGCGGCGAAGGCACCTGGATCACCGCCGAGATGCGCGACGCGTACGTGCGACTGCACGACCAGGGCTTCGCCCACTCGGCCGAGGCCTGGAGCGAGGGCGAGCTCGCCGGCGGTGTCTACGGCGTCGCGCTCGGCGCCTGCTTCTTCGGCGAGTCGATGTTCACCCAGCGATCCGACGCCTCGAAGGTCGCCTTCGCGACGCTGGTGTGCCAGCTCGAACGCTGGGGCTTCGAGCTGATCGACTGCCAGATGCACACCGAGCACCTAGCCCGCTTCGGCGCCAGCGACTGGCCACGCGCCCGCTTCCTGCGCCATCTTCACCGGGCGCTGCGGCGCGAGACGCGTCGCGGGTGCTGGTCGCTCGACGGCGACCTCCAACGTGGCCGCCAGCGTCACGACCCGAGCTCGGATCCGACGGACCCAGGAGGAAAGCCCAGGTGACGCTTGCAGCCGATGGCCCGAACGCCGAGCAGATCCGCTACTGGAACGAGACGATCGGCCCGCGCTGGGTCGAGATGGGAGATCTCCTCGATGCCCAGATCGCCCCGCTCGGCGTGGCCGCGATGGAGCAGGCGCGCCCGGCGTCCGGGGAGAGCGTGCTCGACATCGGCTGCGGCTGCGGACAGACCTCCGTCCAACTCGCGGAGCGAGTAGGGCCGAAGGGCAGCGTGCTCGGCGTCGACATCTCGACGCCGATGCTGGAGCGGGCAAGAGCGCGCGCGGCCGGCCTCCAGAACCTGCGCTTCGCCAACGCCGACGTGCAGACCCGCTGCTTCGACGAGCGCTTCGATCTCGCCTTCTCGCGCTTCGGCGTGATGTTCTTCGCGGATCCGGTGGCCGCCTTCGCCAACGTGCACCGCGCGCTGCGGCCCGGCGGCCGCGTCGCCTTCGTCTGCTGGCAGGGAATCGACCGCAATCCGTGGCTTCTCGTGCCGCTGCGCGCGGTCGTCGGCATCGTCGAGCTCCCGGCGCCGCCGCCTCCGGGCGCACCCGGGCCCTTCGCCTTCGCCGACCCCGAGCGCGTGCAGGGAATCCTCGAGTCCGGCGGCTTCGAGCAGGTCGTGATCGAACGCCTCGAGGGCACGCTCGCGATCGGAGCGGGAGGCGATCTCGAACGCGCGGTGCAGTTCACGATGCAGATGGGACCGGTCTCGGCGACGCTGCGCGAGGCCGACGAGGACACGCGCCGGCGCGCGGCCGATGCGATTCGCGCCGCGCTCGCGCCGCTCGCGACGCCGACGGGCGTGCGCGCCGAGTACGCCACGTGGATCGTCACCGCGCAGGCCTGAGACCAGGCCCCCGGCCTGGGCTGCGAGCGGAGCTCGTTGGGCAAGCGGGCCGACTCGGCAGAGTCGGTCCGCGCGCAGCGAGCCGCAGGCGAGCGGAGCTCGTTGGGCTAGACTTCGTGCGAACCGGCGAGGTCCCACCTCGCTCGAAGATCGGATCGGATGCCGACCGACTCGACACGCTCGAGCTGGGGAAGAGCCGCTCCCATCGATGCGATCGACGGCGAAGTCGCGATCGTCGGCGTGGGCGACAGCGACCACAGCAAGGCCAGCGGCCGCACCCACCAGCAGATCGGTGCCCAGGCTATCGCACGGGCACTCGCCGACGCCGGCCTCGACCCGGAGGACGTCGACGGCCTCCTCTACAGCGGCGGCATGGGCGCCGAGTTCGGCGAGGCCGACTTCCACAGCCACTTCGGCACCCGCCAGCAGATCCTGACGGCGCCGCGCGGCGGCGGCATGGTCTGGGCAGGAACGGCGCCGGCCGTCGCGGCCGAGTGGCTGCGCAGCGGCCAGGCGCGCCACGTCGTGAACGTGTTCGCCGTCTCCTGGGCGACGCAGCGAGGCAGCATGGTCGGCGGGCCGGGGCACTTCCACGCGCACGAGCAGATGAAGCGCCAGCTCGAGGTCCCCTACGGCTGGTTCCCGCAGCCGGTCTACTTCGCGACGATCGCGCGCCGCCACATGCACATCTATGGGACGAAGCCCGAGCAGCTCGGTGCGATCGCAGTAGCCTGCAGGCGCCACGCGAACCTCCACCCGGGAGCGCTGATGCGCGACAAGACGCTCTCGCTCGAGGAATACCTCGCACGGCCGATGCTGGTCGATCCGCTGCGCATGGAGGACTGCTGCCTGATCTCGGACGGTGGCGGAGCCTACGTGATGACGAGCGTCGAACGCGCGCGCGACCTCGCGAAGCCACTCGTCGTCGTCGAGGGCGTGGGCGAAGGGCATTCGGGCGCCGGCGTCTACTGGGCGCAGCAGGGCGACTTCACGAGCACGCCCCAGGTCTTCGCGGCCCCGGCGGCCTTCCAGATGGCCGGAATCCGGCCGCGCGACGTCGACGTGCTCGCGCTCTACGACCCCTTCACGATCGTGACGCTCTTGCAGATCGAGGACATGGGCTTCTGCGAGAAGGGAGAGGGCGGCGCCTTCGTCGAGGGGACCTCGCTCCACTTCGACGGCGGGAAGCTGCCCACCAACACGCACGGAGGGCTGCTCTCCCACGCCTACGTGCTCGGGATCTCCCACGTGGTGGAGCTCGTACGCCAGCTGCGCGGCGAGGCAGCGGCGCAGGTGCCCGAGGCCGAGATCGCGGTCTACGGCGGCTATACCGGCGCGATGGCGAGCACGCTCGTGCTGAGGCGCGAATGAGCGAGTTCCCGATCCCCGACCCGGACTTCGAGCCGACGCGGCCCTTCTTCGAAGGGGCGGCACGGGGCGAGCTGCTGATCCCGCGCTGCTCGCAGTGCGGTCGCTTCCAGTGGACCCCGCCCGAGCGCTGCCGGGACTGCGGCGCAGAGCAGCTCGTGTGGACCGCGACCTCGGGGCGCGGGACGCTCTTTTCCTTCGCGCTCGTGCGGCGCCCGCTGCTGCGGCACTTCGCGCCGCTCGTCCCCTTCGCAACCGGCATCGTGACGCTGGCGGAGGATCCGGCGCTGCGGATCGTGACGCGCTTCGTCGACTGCGATCCCGCCGGGCTGCAGATCGACCTGCCGGTGCGGGCCGTCTTCCGGCCGCTCGGCCATCCGAGCGCGGCCTGGGACCTCGTCGTTCCCTTCTTCACTCCGGCGGGCTGAGCCCTCCGGGCGCGGACTCTGCCTCACGCGCGCCGAGCGCGCGGATCCGCTCCGCCGTCGCGGGATGCGAGGAGAGGTACTCGGCAAGCCCTCCGCGGTCCTGTGGCACGCCCTGGCTCGCCTCGAGCCGCACCAGAAGATCGGCGAGCGCGCTCGTGTCGAGTCCGTTCGCGGCGAGGACCCGCAGCGCGTAGTCGTCGGCCTCGCGCTCGAAGTCGCGGGAGTAGCGGGCCTCGAGCACGAACGCGGGAAGCGCCGATGCCAGGGTTCCGACGTCGCCGACCCAGACGGCGACGAGCATGCCGACGACGGAGGCCTGGATCAGACCGCGCAGCGCGTGCCGCTCGCGCAGGTGGCCGAGCTCGTGCGCGAGCACGCCGATCACCTCGTCGTCGCTGTGTGCGAGCTGCACGAGCCCATCGGTGACGACGATTTCGCCGCCGGGCAGCGCGAACGCGTTCGCCCCGAGCGCGCTGCTGCGGAAATGGAGCGTGTGGCCGGGGAGCCCTCCCGCCGGCGCCTGCAGCGCCGCGAGGCGGGCCGCGAGGCGAGCCTGCACCCCCGGGTCGAGCTTCGAAGCCTCGAAGGCCGCTTCGTCGAGGACTTCGAGGGTGTGCGAGCCGAGGCCCTGCACCCAGTCTTCGGGGAGCGCCTCCGCGACGCTCTCGGCGAGCCACGGGAGCCCCCAGGAATAGCCGGCGGCGAGCAGGGCCAGCGTCAGCGCGGCGCTCGCGAGCGCGATGCGCAGGCTCGCCTGCCAGCGCGAGACGCGCCCTTCGCGATGGCCGAGCAGCTCGAGCAGGAGATCGACTCCCGGCCCGGGCAGGACCTCGCAGCGCGCTCCATCGGGGAGCACGAGCACGCGCCCCGCGCGCGCGAGCGGCTCGGAGATCTCGACCGCCGCGAGCGGTACGCGCAGCGCGATCCCCTCGCCTTCGAGCGCGAGTTCTCCCGCCTGCCGCGAGAGCAGCACCTCGCGACCCTGCGAGGTCCTGCCGTCGAAGAAGCGCGCGCGCACCATCGCCGCCGGCGCCTCTAGAATCCGATGTCGAAGCCGAAGAGCTCCGCGATCTCGTCGGCGGCCGCGCCCTCGGGCTGCGCTGCGCCCGCGAAGAACTCGTCGAGGCCCGTGGCCGGCGCGAGCCAGGTCCGCTCGGCGCGCCAGCGCGCCGAGCGGACGGCCGCCCAGGGGCGGAAGAGCCCGAGCGTCGCGACCGTCGCCGCCACGTTCCCGAGCTCGAGCGCGAGGAAGGACGCCAGCGTCTGCTGGCTGCGGAAGCGGTGCGGGCCCAGCCGGAGGCCGTTCCACACCGCATTGTGCAGGCTCACGCGGAAGTACGCGCCGGCCGCGACGAACGCGGCGAGGAAGGCCGCGACCGAGAACACCAGCGTCGCCGCGGGATCGCCAGTCGCTTGCAGCCACAGCGGGGGCGCCGCACAGCGAGCCGCAGCGGCGGCGATTCCGACGCAGACGAGGATCGCGAACATCCCGAGGCAGATCCGGTACACCTCGTCCACGCGCAGCCCGCTCTCGAAGCGCGTCCCCCCGAAAGCGCTGTGGCCATAGAGGAAGCGCTGCTGGCGCTGGAGGGAGACCGGAAACAGGAAGCCGAGCGTCGCCACCGCTGCGAGCGGCCACAGGAGATACGCCCGGGCGGCCTCCGCCATCCGCCCGTGGAACGCAAAGCGCAGGCCGCGGTGGAGCGTGTGGCCGAGCCGGAAGCGCAGCGCCGCGGTGATCATCCACGGGAGCACCGCGACGAAGAGCACGCTCGCGAGCACGCTCACCAGCGCGCTCGCCTGGCTTCCTAGATTCACCAGACCGAGCAGCGCCAGCGCGAGAAATCGCCCGCGCAGGATCGCGATCGGCCGGGCGTCGAAATCGAAGCCCGCTCCGGCGAGCCGGAGATTGCGATGGAAGTACTGCTCGCGGCGCACCTTCGCCCACGGCGAGTAGATCCCGAGCGTCAGCAGCGTGAGCGCCAGGTTCACGATCCAGATCCGGAAGTACTCGCTCCCGCTCCCGAGGAACTCGGCGCGGATGGGCCGGGGCGGCGCGGCGGGCTCGGCGGGAAGCGCGTCCTGCATGCCCTCCTCCCTCGGCCGCTTCCCGGCCGCGTCAGGATCCCTTCGTCATCTCGTCGTAGCGGCGCTGCATCTCTGCGGGTGAAACCTTCTCGATCTCGTGGCCGATGTTCCCTTCGCGCCGAAGGCCTCGCGGTAGAAATCGATCGCCTTCGAAGCGTTCTCCAGCCTGAGATACGCGAAGAGCTCGTGTACGGTCATCCCGCGCCTCCTTTGCGTGCTCGTGAAGCCACTCGAGGATCAGTCTACCTCAGCCCTCCTCCAGCTCGGCGAGGAGTGCTGCGCGGTGCTCGTCGAGGCGCGGCGCGGGGTCGCGCGTCGGGGGATCTTCGACGCCGGAGAGCTTCACCGGGTTGCCGGCGAGCGAGAAGGGGCCCGCGTCCGGATCGTCGACCGTGACCACCATGTTGCGCGCGCGCACCTGTGGATCGGCGAGGACCTGGGCCACGTCGTTCAGCGGTCCGCAGGGGACGCCATCGGCCTCGAGCGCCGCGAGCCATTCGGCGGTCGCGCGCGTGGCAAAGGCGGGCTCGAGCTCGCCGGCGAGGTCGGCGACGTTGCGGGTACGCTCGTCGTTGGTGCGGAAGCGCGGGTCCACCGCGAGCTCGGGCCGGCCGAGTGCCAGCGCGAGCTTTGCGAAGAGCGCGTCGTTCCCGGCGGCGACGATCACGTACCCGTCGCGCGTCGCGAAGGCCTGGAAGGGCGAGATCGAGGGGTGACGCGAGCCGAGCGGCCCGGGCACGCTGCCGGTTGCGACGTAGCGCGCGATCGCGTTCTCGAGCGTCGCGACCTGGCAGTCGAGCATCGCGACGTCGACGTGACGGCCGAGACCCGTGCCGGCTCGCTCGCAGAGCGCCGCGAGCACGCCGACCGCCGTGAAGAGGCCCGCGGTGATGTCGCCCGTCGAGGTCCCGACGCGGGTCGGGGGGCCGCCGGGGTGGCCGGTGAGGCTCATGATGCCGCCCATGCCCTGCACCACCACGTCATAGGCCGGGCGTCGCGCGTAGGGGCCCGTCTGCCCGAAGCCGGAGGTCGAGGCCACGACGAGGCGCGGCAAGCGCGCGTGGAGCTCCGGCCAGCCGAGGCCGAGCCGCTCCATCACGCCGGGGCGGAAGTTTTCGACGAGCACGTCGGCCTTCGCCAGCAGCTTCTCGAAGATCGCGCGGTCGGCGTCGTCGCGCAGGTCGAGCGCGATCGACTGCTTGCCACGGTTGAGCGACAGGAAGTACGCCGATACACCCCCGACGAAGGGGCCGATCTGGCGCGCGTCGTCGCCGCGCTCCGGCGCCTCGACCTTCACCACGCGCGCGCCGAGGTCGGCGAACAGCATGGTGCAGTAGGGCCCCGCGAGCACGCGGGTCAGATCGAGGACGAAGGTCCCCGCGAGCGGCCCGGCCGTTCCCATCCGGTCCGCAGACTAGCGCGACCCCGGGGGCTAGGACCCGATGGACTCGAGCCGGGCCTGCAGGGCGTCGAGCTCGTTCTGGAGCGCTTGCGGCACGCGGCCGCCGAAGCCCTCGTAGTACTCGCGGACCCCGTGCACGTCCGACAGCCAGCCTTCGAGGTCCACGCGGAGCAGCTCGGCGATGTCCTCGCGCGAGACGTCGTCGAGTCCGGCGAGGTCGATGCCGCCCGGGCCCGGGAGGTTCCCGATCGGCGTCTCGACGGCCTTCGCGGTGCCCTCGCAGCGCTCGAAGACCCACTTGAGCACGCGACCGTTCTCGCCGAAGCCCGGCCACAGGAAGTCGCCGCCGGGGCTCTTGCGGAACCAGTTCACCATGTAGATGCGCGGCAGCTTCGCACCGGCGTGCTCGCCGATGCGCAGCCAGTGCGCCCAGTAGTCGGCCATGTTGTACCCGCAGAAGGGGAGCATGGCCATCGGATCGCGGCGTAGCTCGCCCACCTTGCCGGTCGCGGCCGCCGTCTTCTCGCTGCCCATGATCGAGCCGAGGAAGGTTCCGTGCTGCCAGTCGCGCGCCTCGTTCACGAGCGGCACGGTATGCGCGCGACGCCCCCCGAAGAGGATCGCGCTGATCGGGACGCCCTTCGGATCCTCCCACTCGGGCGCGATCACCGGGCACTGCGAGGCCGGCGCGGTGAAGCGCGCGTTCGGGTGCGCGGCGACCCTTCCGGCCTGCGGCGTCCAGTCCTTGCCGTGCCAGTCGACGAGGTGCTTCGGCGGCGCGTCGCTCATCTCCTCCCACCAGACGTCCCCGTCGTCGGTGAGCGCACAGTTCGTGAACAGGCTGTTGCGGGTGAAGGTCAGCATCGCGTTCGGGTTCGACTTCATGCTCGTACCGGGCGCCACGCCGAAGAAGCCGGCCTCGGGGTTGATCGCATGCAGCCGGCCGTCGGCGCCGAACTTCATCCAGGCGATGTCGTCGCCGATCGTCTCGACCTTCCAGCCGGGGAGGGTCGGCGTCAGCATCGCGAGGTTCGTCTTGCCGCAGGCGCTCGGGAACGCGCCGGCCACGTAGCGGATCTTGCCCTCCGGATTCGTGAGCTTCAGGATCAGCATGTGCTCGGCGAGCCAGCCCTCGTCGCGCGCCATCGCCGAGGCGATGCGCAGTGCGAAGCACTTCTTGCCGAGCAACGCATTCCCGCCGTAGCCCGAGCCGAAGGACCAGATCTCGCGCGCGTCGGGGAAGTGCACGATGTACTTGTTCTCGGCGTTGCAGGGCCAGGGCACGTCCTTCTCGCCCTGCGCGAGGGGCCTGCCCACCGAGTGCAGGCAGGGAACGAAGGCGCCGTTGCCCAGCGTCTCGAGCACGCGGCCGCCCATGCGCGTCATGATGCGCATGCTCGCCACGACGTAGGGAGAGTCGCTGATCTGCACGCCGATGTGGGCGATCGGCGATCCGATCGGGCCCATGCTGAAGGGGATCACGTACAGCGTGCGGCCGCGCATGCAGCCGCGAAAGAGCTGCGTGAGCGTCGCGCGCATCTCGACGGGGTCGGCCCAGTGGTTGGTGGGTCCGGCCTCCTCCCGCGTCTTCGAGCAGATGAAGGTACGGTCCTCGACGCGTGCCACGTCCCCCGGATCGGACCACGCGAGATAGCTGTTCGGCCGCGTCTCGGGGTCGAGCTGGCGCAGCGTCCCGCCATCCAGCATCCGCTGGATCATCCCGTCGTACTCCTGCTGCGAGCCATCGCACCAGTGGACGCTGTCGGGCTGGCAGAGCGCGCGAGTCTCCTCGACCCAGCGAAGCAGAGCCTGGTTCTTGGTGGGCATGGCGGGTGGTTCTCCTGAAGGCTCGTGGATAGCGAGCCCGGCGCCCCTGCGCCGGCTCGAACTCACCGCCTGTGGGTGACCTCGGCTGCAAAAGAGGCGCGAGTATACCCCACAGTTATCCAGTACGAAGTCGAACTGTGAGCAGAATCCCCCTCGGGGATCGCCTCTGTCGCTCAGCCGGGGCTGTGCGCAGACTTGCCGGGGTGGCTCCGGAACCACTCCAACATGCGCCGCCATCCCTCTTCGGCCGGCATCGGCCGGTAGCTCTCGCGGTAGTCCGCGTGGAAGCCGTGGGGGGCCTCCGGAAAGACGACGATCTCCGAGGCGCTCCCGGCCCGCTCCAGCTGCTTGCGCATCGCGAAGACCCCCTCCAGCGGAATCCCTGAATCCTCGGCCCCGTAGAGGCCGAGCACCGGCGCCAACCGGCGCTCGGCGAGATCGATCGGGTGCTCGGGCGTCTCGGCGCGCACCGGACCGGTGAGCCGCCCATACCACGCAGCGCCCGCGTCGAGGTCGGGGCGGTGCGCGGCGTAGAGCCAGACGATGCGCCCGCCCCAGCAGAAGCCGGTGATGAACAGGCCGGCCCGAGGAGCTCCGCTCGGCTGCGCCTCGCTGCGCGGCCGCTCTGCGGCCTTGCCTGCGAGGTCCCCACCGTCCGACGCCGCCCAGGCGGCGGCGGCGTCGAGATCGGACATCACCTGCGCGTCGGGGACGCGCGCGACGATCTCGCCGACGATCGCGTCGATGCTCGCAAGGCGCGTCGGGTCTCCCTGGCGCAGGTACAGGTCCGGCGCGACGGCCAGGTATCCCGCCCGGGCCAGCCGCCGGCAGACGTCGCGAATGTACTCGTGGACGCCAAAGATCTCGTGGACCACGAGCACGATCGGGAAGGGGCCGTCTCCCGCGGGCCGCGCGCGGTAGGCCGGGATCGGACGATCGGCTGCGGGCAGCTCGACCAGGCCCGACACGAGCGACGACGTATCGGTCCGGATCGCCTCCGCGCGCACCGGGCCCGCCGCGAGCGCGTAGCCAGCCGCCAGCGTGCCCGAGACCAGCAGCTCGCGACGCGTGAGGCCTCCCGGGCGCTCAGAGCCAGGCAAGCAGCGCACCGAGCGTCGCGCCGAGCAGCAGGACCGTGTTCGCGAGCAGCGTGAGGCCGAAGCCCGGCCCGCGCTTCGCCGGGTCCTGCACGTAGCCGCGCGCGTAGAGCGCACGGCCGACGATGAACACGACGCCGAAGGCCGAGGCCCAGCCGGGGCTCATGAAGTGAGCGAAGCCGAAGAGCGCCGGCAGGAAGATCACGAGCTGCTCGATGGTGTTGTACTGCACGCGCAGGTAGCGCTCGAACTCGGGGTTGCCGGACATGGCCGGAGCCGCCACGCCGAGGCGACCTCGGGCCCGTCCGCACTGCATCGTGATCACGAAGTACTCGATCAGGGCCAGACCGGCGACGAAGGCGACGAGGTCCATCCTCTTTCTCCCCGGGGCGCGCCCCCTTCTCATACCATCCGTGCCGCCCCCGGCACAACGCGAATCGCGCGCCGGGCCCGACAACTCCGCTCGCCTACGGCTCGCTGCGCGCTTCGCTTGCCTGCTCCGGCCTTCGCTTGCGGCCTCCGCGGGGCCGCCGTGGTACAAAAGGCCGCTGGAAGGCACCGTGAGAGACGACCCCGCTGCGAAGCTCCGCGCCCTGCTCGACGCCCCGGGGCTGCTCGTGATGCCCTGCTGCTTCGACGCGTGGTCGGCCCGCCTCATCGAGCTGGCGGGCTTCCCGCTCACCTTCATGAGCGGCTTCGCCGTCTCGGCAGCGCGCGCGGCGTTACCCGACACCGGGCTCGTCTCCTACGGCGAGATGCTCGACTCGGGCCGGGAGATCTGCGCAGCCGTCTCGCTCCCGGTGATTGGCGACGCCGACACCGGCTATGGAAACCCTCTCAACGTGAAACGCACCGTACAGGGCTACGCGCGAGCCGGCTTCGCCGCGGCGATGATCGAGGACCAGCGCGGGCCGAAACGCTGCGGCCACACCCGCGGCAAGCAGGTCGTCCCTCGCGACGAGGCCGTGGCCCGCATTCGCGCGGCCGTCGAGGCCCGGGACGAGGGCGCCGACATCCTGATCCTCGCACGCAGCGACGCGCGCGGGCCGGAGGGCCTCGACGAAGCCCTGTGGCGCATCGCCGCCTTTGCGGACGCCGGCGCCGACATCCTCTTCCTCGAGGCGCCGCGCAGCGAGGACGAGATGCGCCGCTTCTGTCGGGAGGCGCGCGCGCCCGCGATGGCGAATCTCGTCGAGGGCGGCGACACACCGCTGCTCCCGCCCGCCCGGCTCGAGGAGATGGGCTACAAGATCGCGGCCTACCCGCTGACGCTGCTCTCCGCGGCGACGCGCGCGATGCAGCGGGCGCTCGAGTCGCTCGGACGTGGCGAGCCCGCGCCCGATCTCGTGCCCTTCGACGAGCTGCGCCGCCTCGTGGGCTTCGACGCCTACGACCGCGACCTCGCGCGCTACGGCCCCGCCGCCGGTCCGGCGGAGCGCTCGAGCAGGCGCCGGTAGAAGCGCACGCCGGAGATCAGGTTCTCGACCGCGATGCGCTCGTCGGTGCCGTGGGCGCGCTTGAGGCCGTCGATGCCGAAGGCGAAGGGCACGAAGCGGTAGAGGCGCGGCGTCGTCTCCACGTAGTGGCGCGCATCGGTCCCGCCGAGCACGAGCATCGGAACCGCGACGGAGTCGGGAAAGATCTCGCGCGCCGCGCGCGCGATCTCAGCGAAGGCCTCGGAGTCGACCGGCGAGACAGGACTCGGCTCGCGCGGCTGGCTGCGGAGTCCGATCTGGAGCGTGATCCGCTCGTCGTCGACCACACGCCGCACGTGATCGACCACGGCCTCGATCGAATCGCTCGGATGGATGCGGAAATTCACGACCGCGCGCGCACGGATCGGTAGCACGTTCTCCTTGACTCCACCCTCGACGATCGTCGCTGCCGTCGTCGTGCGCAGCATCGCATCGGTCGTCGGCGCCTGGGAGAGCGCCCACTCGAGGAGCGGCCCGAAGAGCCAGCGGTTCGCGGAGACCGCGCGCAGCGGGAAGTCGAACTCGGGCCCGAGGTGATCGAAGAAGAGCGCCGTCGTCCCGTCGATGCGCGCCGGCAGCGGGCTTCGCTCGAGGGCCGCCACCGCGGCCGCGACCACACCGACGGCCGTGTTGCGCGACGGCGTGGAGGAGTGCCCGCCGTCGGCGACCGCGTCGAGCGCGATCGAGACGGAGCCCTTCTCGGCGATGCCGATCGCCGCGATCCGGCGCGTGAAGCCGGGAACGGTTCCGGGCTCCACGACCAGGCCGCCCTCGTCGATCACGAAGGCGAGATTCACCCCGCGCGCGCCGAGAATCCCTGCGATCTCGGCTGCGCCGAGTTCGCCGCCCACCTCCTCGTCGTGCCCGAAGGCGAGGTAGACGGTGCGCTCGGGCACGAAGCGCTCGGAGAGCAGCCCCTCGATCGCCTCGAGCATGCAGAAGAGGCTCGCCTTGTCGTCCATCGAGCCCCGGCCCCAGACGAAGCCGTCGGCCACGACGCCTTCGAAGGGCGGATAGGTCCAGTCGTCGGAGCTCCCGGCGTCGACGGGTACCACGTCGATGTGCGCCGCGAGCAGCACCGGAGGGAGCGAGGGATCGCGGCCGCGCCAGGTGTAGAGGAGGCTCCAGTCGTTGACCCGCTCGCGCGCGAGGACGCGATGGACGCGCGGATAGCTCTCCTCGAGGAAGCGATGGAAGCCGCGAAAGGCCTCGGCGTCGAGCAGGGAGGCGTCCTGCGAGGAGACGGTCGCGAAACGCAGCCCTTCCGCGAGGCGTTTCGCCACCTGCTGGGCGTCGACGAAGACCGGGGGGAGGACCGCCACCTCGGGTTGGAGCGAGCTGAAGCGGGCCGTGCGCACGAGCACGAGCGCGGCGACCGCCGCGAGCGCGAGCCCGGCGAAGCGAAGCGCCCGTCTCACCGGTGCTGCGCTCCAAGGCTCGGCGCCGGGCGCCAGCGGCGCTTCGCGAGGTCGATGCGGCCGTTGGACCCGAAGCGGACGCCTTCGCGCTCGAGCAGCGCTCTTTGCACGCGGGCCGCCGCCGGCTCGCCGCGTGCGCTCACTTCGCCCCGCGCATTGACGACGCGCTGCCAGGGCACGCGGCTGTCATCGTCGAGTGCGTGCAGCGCCCAGCCCACCTCGCGCGCTCGTCCCGGAAGGCCGGCGAGCGCCGCGACGTCTCCGTAGGTCGCGACCCGGCCGCGAGGGATACGCCGCACCACCGCGTAGACCCGCTCCCACCCCTGCTCGCGCGGACCCGGCATGCGGGCCGCATTGTGGACCACCCCGAGCCCCGCCGTCACCCTCCTCGACCCGGCGTGGGTGACTTGGACGCGGCGCGGCCGTATCCTTCCGCCGGCGCACCCGCGCGAAGGAGACATGTCCGCCCCGCCTTCGGGCTCGAGCCGCGGCTCGGGTGCCGGCTGGCGGGTGCCGAGGAGCGCGCCGTGGCGCACCAGATCATCCTGTACGGACCGCGGCGCACCCCCTACACCGAGAAGGTGCGCCGGGCACTCGTGCTCAAGGGGCTCGACTTCGAGCTGCGCGAGCCGTCGCACCCCGAGGACTACAAGCTCTGGAGCCCCGAGACGGGGCTCCTTCCGGTACTCGCGATCGACTCGGAGCGCGTCTCGGACTCGACCGGGATCCTGCTGCGCCTCGACGAGCTCTACCCGAAGCCCCCGCTCCTCGCGTCGGATCCGGTGATCGCCGCGCAGCAGCGCCAGCTCGAGGATTGGGCCGACGAATCCTTCCTCTTTTACTGGAATCGCTGGCTGGTGCTGGCGCAGCAGCGTCAGACGGCCGAGCCGAGCAAGCCGCGGCGCGGGCCGCTCGGCGTTCCCGGCGTGCGCCAGGCACTGGCCTGGCTGCGCGCGGGCGGCACCTGGGAGCGCCCGGAAACGGGGCTGATGCGCGGCATCGAGGACCGCCTCGGCGACCTCGTGAATCTGCTCGGATCGAGGCGTTTCTTCTACGCGGAGCAGCCGAGCATGGCCGACCTCGCCGTGTACGGCATGCTCTTCGTGCTGCGCATGGACGCGATGACCGGCTCCGCCCGGCTGCTCGCGAGCCGGCCGACGCTGATCGAGTTCATGCGCCGCGTCGAGGAAGCGACCGGCGGCTAGGGCTCCTTACCCTCGACGAGCGCGTCGGCCTTGGCGGCGAGCACGAAATCGCTCTCGCTGAGCCCGCGGATCTTGTGCGTCCAGATCTCGAGACGCACGCGGCCCCACGCGAGGTGGATGTCCGGGTGGTGGAACTCCTGCTCGGCCACCTCGCCTAGCTGGTTCACGAACGCGAGTGCCGAGCGGAAGTCCGGAAAGCGGAACTCCTTCTCGAGGTGGTGCTCGTCCACGACGCGCCACCCTCCCCCGAGCTCCGCGAGGATCTTCTCGAGCGCCCCGCCTCGCAGAGGAGGTGTGTCGCCCCGACACTGCACGCAGCGGCGTGCGGCGAGCCCGCTGGCCATCTCTGTCCTCCCGCGCCCGGAGCATAACCGGCTATGCTCCGCGCGTCGTGACGCGTGCGGAAAAAGCCCGGCGGATCCGGGCGATCCTCGATGAGCTCTACCCCGAGACCGCGATCCCGCTCGAGCACGAAGATCCCTTCACGCTGCTCGTCGCCGTCGTGCTCTCGGCGCAGTGCACCGACGCGAAGGTGAACCAGGTGACGCCGGGCCTGTTTGCGCGGGCCCGCACGCCCCAGACGATGGCGCGGACGCCCGTGCCGGAGCTCCAGCGGCTGATCGCCTCGCTCGGTCTGGCGCCCACCAAGGCCCGCAACCTGGCCGGGCTCTCGCAGCGGATCGTCGACGAACACGCCGGAAAGGTTCCGGACAGCTTCGAGGCCCTCGAGGCGCTGCCCGGCGTCGGCCACAAGACCGCGAGCGTCGTGATGGCGCAGGCCTTCGGCCGGCACGCTTTTCCGGTCGATACCCACATCCACCGGCTCGCGACGCGCTGGGGCCTCTCCTCGGGTCGAAACGTCGAGCAGACCGAGCGCGACCTGAAGAAGCTCTTCCCGCCCGAGTCGTGGCGGGACCTGCATCTGCAGCTGATCCGCTTCGGCCGCGAGCACTGCCCCGCGCGCGGCCACGATCTCGCGTCCTGTCGGATCTGCTGCTGGGCCGCCTCGCGCGCGCGCAGCTACCGGTCCTCTTCGAGATAACCGAGCGCGCGCAGGCGATCCTTCTCCTCCTCCGAGAGGTCGCGCTGCGGCGACTCGTCCGCGGCGAGCTCCTGCGAGAGCTCGTTCAGGCGCACGCGGTGCGCCTGGACCTGCTGCGCGTTTCCGGCCGCGAGATCGTTCTGCTCGTGCGGGTCGACCTCGAGGTCGTACAGGAAGGCCTGGCCGTCGCTGCGTCGCACCGTGGTCTTGAAGCGGCCCTCGCGATAGGTGCGGTAGACGAGCTCGCCCACGAAGAGCTCCTCCGGACGCGTATCGACGCTCGCCGGCCCCCTTCGCGCCGCGATCTCGAGCAGGAGACGGTAGAAATCCTGCGTGCGCACGAGGCGCTTCGTGTCGCTGAAGACCGGCGGCGCGACGATCAAAGGGATGCGCAGCATCTCCTGCCACGATGGGTTCCCATAATGGCCGTAGTTGTTCGGGAGCTCGCCCGGAAACTCGTGCGTCTCGCCGAGGCGCTCGCCGTGGTCCGAGGTCAGCACCACCACCGCCCCCTCGAGGAGCCCCTGCGCCTCGATCGCCCCGAGGAGCCTCCCGAAAGCGACGTCCATCTCCTGCACGGCCTCCGCGTAGCTGCGCTGCTGGAAGCGGTAGTCGTGCACGTCGATGTAGTGCACGTACAGGAAGAAATGGTCCGAGGCGCGGCGCTCGAGCGCGGCATTCACCGCGCGGTTGACGGCCCGCCAGGTTCGGGACTTCCGCGCATTCTCGACCCCTTCGCGCGAGGCCGGGCCCGTCAGCGGCTTGCGCTCGTCGACCTCCGTCCAGTCGTCGAAGCCGCGCCCGAAGCCCGAGGGCTCGTACAGGAACTGGTTCGAGGCCACCCCGATCGTCCAATAACCGGCCTCTCGCAGGCCCTCGGCCAGCGTGGGAAGGGAGCGCGGAACGCAGCTGTCGTCGTCGCCGGCGCGGAAGCGCGACATGCCACACCAGGTGCTTCCGTTCCAGGGAAGGGTCTTGCCGAAACTGCCGGTCTCGATGCTCGGCGTCCGCCCGGTGAACATCGCCGCCATCGACATCGAGGTCTGGTGGAAGGAGGCGACCGCGTTCTCGAAGACCTGGCCGCGCGCCGCGAGCGCCTGCATGTTCGGGGTCTCGACCTTCGAGTCGTAGGCCGAGACGTGGTCGCGGCGCAGTGTGTCGATCACGACGAAGATGATGCGCTTCGGGGCCTGCCCCGCGCGCGTCGCGAGCCACGTCGCCGCACCCGCCGCCGCAAGCAGCACCCCCGCCGCCGCGATCGCCCCCCAGCGCGCCCGCCCCTTCACCGCCACCAGACCCCTCTGCAAGCGCCCGCCCAACGCAGGAGTCGTGCGCAGTGTAGCCAGCGATCCATCGACTCAGGATCCGATGCGGAGAATCTGCACGACGGGGCCTACCGGATCGAGCTCCCCGCGCAGATCGACCCGACCATGGATTGCCCAGAGCAGGTCCCCCTCCGGGTCGACGAGCACCTGCGTCACGTCGAAGACGCGCGGCAGCGCCGACCGCAGCCGGGTGTGACGGGCCTGGCGCGCCTCGGGCGTGAAGAGCAGCTCGCCGTACTCCTCCAGAAAGGGCGCAAGGGCCGCGCGGAAGCGCTCGGCGTCCCACGGGTCGTCGACGGCCTGCGCAACGAGCCGCGGCGCCTCCTCGAGCTCGCCACGCGCGAGCGCGCGCACGAGCGTGTGAAGCTCCGCGCGCACCCGCGCCGCGAGCGCGCGCGGCTGGAGCGCGAGGTCGAAGGGCGGCTTTGCTCCGGGCCCGGCAGTCGCCCCGGACGCGGGTGCCAGGAGCTCCTCCCAGGCCGAGACGAGGCTCGAGTCGATCTCGTTCACGAGCGTGCGCAGGTACGCGATCACGTCATGGAGCTCGTCGGTCTTCGCTTCCTCGGGAACCGTCTGCACGAGCGTGTGGTGTACCTGGCTCAGATAGCGCAGCAGCACACCCTCGCTGCGCGCGAGCGAGTACTCGCGCACGTAGTCGACGAAGCCCAGATAGCGCTCGAAGATCTCACGGGCGATCGACTTCGGCCGCAGATCCTCTGTGCCGACCCAGGGGTGCGCCTCGGCGAAGACCCGGAAGGTCGCGGCGAGGAACTCCGCCTCCGGCTTCGGGTGCACCACGACCTCGAGCTCGCGCATGCGGTCCTCGTAGGGAACACCCTCGGCCTTGAGGCGCGCCACGAGCTCGCCACGCAGCTTGCGCACCTGTTCGGCAAGGATCTGGCGCGGACTCTCGAGCACCGCCTCGACGATCGAGAGCACCTCGAGCGGATAGCTCGGCGCCTCCGGGTCCAGCGCCGCGACGGCCTCGACCACGTAGAGCGAGAGCGTCTGGTGCAACCCGAAGTCGAGCTGGAGCTCCTCGCGCACCAGCGCGCCGAGGCGCCCGCTGCGCGGGTCGCGCGCGAGCTCGACGATCCCGGAACGGCGCAACGAGCGGAAGAGCGCCGCCGCGCGCCGGCGCAGCCGACGCCTGGACACCTCGCTCTCGTGGGAGCGCGCCACCAGCGCGAGCAGGTCCCGGTAGCCCTGCCCGCGCCCGGCCTCGGGCTCGCGGCGCTGGAGCACGTTCACGAGCATCCCGTGCCCCACCGCGAAGCGCGACTCCAGCGTCTCGGGCGGGCGCTCGACCAGGCGCTCGAAGGTGTCGCGGCCCCAGGCAACCATCCCCTTCGGCGGCGGGCGCGGCGCTGCCTTGCGCTTGCCGCCGGCCTCGCGCGCCTGTGCCTTGCGCTTCTCGATCACGTGCGGGGGCGCCTGTGCCACCACGAAGCCGCGCTCGTCGAAGCCACGCCGCCCGGCGCGTCCCGCAATCTGCTTGAACTCGCGCACCGGGAGGATCGCGACCTTCTCGCCGTCGAACTTGCAGAGCTTCTCGAAGAGCACGCTCCGGATCGGGATGTTGACGCCCACGCCGAGCGTGTCGGTCCCGCAGATCACGCGCAGGAGCCCGCGTTGCGCCAGGCGCTCCACCAGCAGTCGGTAGCGCGGGAGCATGCCGGCGTGGTGCACGCCGATCCCGAAGCGAAGCCAGCGCGAGAGGTCCTTCCCGAAGGGCGTATCGAAGCGGAAGGAGCCGATGGCCTCAACGATCCGCTCGCGTTCCTCACGCATCGCGACGCGCGCACTGGTCAGCGCCTGCGCCTGTTCCGCGCACTCCCGGTGCGTGAAGTTCACGACGTAGACGGGCGCCCGCGCGCGCGCGACGAGATCCTCGAGGGTCTCGTGGATCGGCGTCTCACGGTAGTCGTACTCGAGCGGCACTGGCCGCAAGTCGGAGTAGATCTCGTCGACCGCGATCCCACTGCGCGCTTCGATTCGCTCCGCGATCGGCGCGGTATTGCCGAGGGTCGCGGACATCAGCAGGAAGCGGGTGCGGGGCAGGGCCAGCAGCGGTACCTGCCAGGCCACCCCCCGGTCGCGGTCGGCGTAGTAGTGGAACTCGTCCATGCAGACGTAGGGCGCGTCGAGTGCGGCGCCCTGGCGCAGGGCCATGTTCGAGAGCACCTCGGCGGTGCAGCAGACGATCGGCGCCGCGGGATTGATGCTCGCGTCGCCGGTCAGCATCGCGACGCTCTCCGGGCCGAAGTCCTCGCAGGCGGAGAAGAACTTCTCGGACACGAGCGCCTTGGTCGGCGCGGTATAGAAGGAGCGCAGGCCCTCGCAGAGCGCCTTGAAGTGCAGCGCCGTCGCCACCAGCGATTTCCCGGAGCCGGTCGGCGTCGCGAGAATCACGTGGCGCCCCTCCGCGAGCGCGAGGATCGCCTCCTCCTGCTCCGGGTAGGGCACGATTCCCCGCTCGGACACCCAGTCGAGGAAGCGACCGAGGATCTCGCCGGGCTCGCGCGTCCCGCCTTCCGGCACCCGCGAAAGGAGCGATGCGGGAGCCGTCACTCGACGTAGCCGAGTTCGCGCAGGGCCTCGAGGTCCTGCGCGCTCCGCGAAAGCGCCGGGCCCATCTCGGCGCGCTTGCCGGCCTGCGCGGCGAGCTCGCGCGCGAGCCGCGGGTCCTTCGCCGAGCGATCGGAGCGCTCCTCCGGATCGCGTTCGAGATCGTAGAGAGCGCGCCCGCCTGGAGACGCGACGAGCTTCCAGCGCCCTCGGCGCACGCCGACCGGTGCCTCGGGCATGTCGCCATAGAGCAGATTGCGCGACACGTAGCTGGGCTCGCTCTCGGGTAGCGCGGCGAAGAGATCGCGGCCCGGAAGCCCGTCGCGCGGGAGCCCGACGGCGGCGAGCAGCGTCGGCGCGAGGTCGACGAGACCAGCGACAGCGGTGTGCGTCGAAGGGCCTGCGCCCGAGATCACGAGCGGCACCGCGAGGAGCTCCTGATAGAGGGTGTGACCGTGCTCGAGCGCCCCGTGCTCGAGGAACTCCTCGCCGTGATCGGAGGTGAGGACGACGATCCGGCCGCGCGGGCCGGCCGGGGGGAGCGCGTCGAGGAGCCCGAGCAGCGCGCGGTCCACCACGGCAACCTCGAAGCGGTAGGCGGCCCAGAGCGCATCGCGCCCGGCCGCGGTCGTCCAGAGCCGGTCCGCGCGCAGCTGTGCGATCGTGAGCCGGGCGAGCCGCTCGCGCAGCTGCCGCGGCGCTGCGGAACCCTGCACGTGCCGATAGGGCCGGTGCGGATCGATCAGATGCAGCCACAGCAGCAGCGGTCTCTCGCGCCGTTGCGCCGCGACGGCGAGCGCGCGCTCGACGACACCCTCGGCACCGTCGGCAAGCGGGAGCTCGAGGCGCGCCGCCAGCGGCGCGGCGAGGCTCGACGGGAACGCCGAGACGAGCGCGTGCACGGCCACCGGCCGAAGGGCCTGGGTCGCGGCATTGCGCGGGAGCGCCGTCCGGGCCACGAGGTCGCCGCCGTAGTCGAAGAGCGCGAAGCCGCGGTCGAAGCCGAAGCTGCGCCCCACGTTCGCGTTGCGCGCGACGATCGCCGCCGTGTCGTAGCCCGCTTGCGCGAGGCGCTCGGCGAGCGTCGGAGCCGCGGCCGAGATGCCCGAACGCTCGCCGGAGGCGAGGCGCCCGGCGCCGTGTGCATCCACCGCAAGCCCGGTATGGAGCGTTGCGAGCGAGGGCAGCGTCCAGGGCGCCGACGCCTGCACGTCGACGAAGGCTGCGCCCTCCGCCGCGAGGCGAGCATACAGCTCCATCTCGCGCGCAACGTCTGCTCGCAGCGTGTCGACCGAGAGCAGCACGATGTCGGGCGCGTCGGGTACCGGCCCCGCAGCCGTCCACGCGACCGGGGCGCCCGAGAAGCGCAGCGGACCCGCGAGCGCGAAGGCCGCCGCGAGGGCAGCGGCAACGAAGGGCCCGAGCGAGCCGGTACCCGCCGTCGCGCGCGCGCGACCGATCCCAGCGAGCAGCGCGAGCAGGCCCCAGCCGCAGCCCACCGCGAGGAGCGCCCGGGGCGAGGGAAGCTCGCCGGGCCCCAGGCCCCAGCTGGCGAGCGCGCTCGCGGCGAGGGGTACAAGCACCGCGAAGGCTGGAAGCCTCCCGGGCCGTGCGGCGCGCGCCGACGCAGCGCCGAGTCCCAGCGAAGCGAGCGCCAGCGCCCCCGCGACCGAGTTGCGCATGCCTCCGGGCGGGAGCGCGTAGAAGGGAATCCCTCCCGCGACGAGCGCCACCGGCAGAGCTGCCGCCGCGCCGAGCGCGCGCACGCGGACAAGCGCCGCGAGCGGGAGGATCGCGGCCACAGCCGCGCCTGCCGCCGCGAGCCCGACCGCGACGGCTGCCGCGAGCCCCAGGTCGCGCGCCGCGAGCGGAAAGCCGGTAGCGCGTGCAAGCACGACCTCGGCGCCGAAGACCAGCGCCGCGCTGCCGAGCAGGCCACCCACCGCGCCGCTGGCCCTTCTCACAGGCGACACGATAGCCTGCGCGCAACGGGATCTGGGAGCCTCTCGATGGCCGAAGCCCCCTGGCACGCCTTCTACCAGAGCGAACTCCAGTCGCTCACCCTGCTCGTGGCACTTCCGGCGCTGTTCCTGGTCTACGCGCTGGCGCGCCCGGTGCGCACGAGCGACCCGCAGGCGCGCTTCGTGGCCCTGTGGTCGATCGCGTTCGCGCTCGGGACGATCCTCGACCCGATCGCGACGGGCCCGCTCGGCCGCGTGCTCCGCCTCTCGGACGCAGCCCAGCAGGCCGTGATGCTCGGCTTCGTGCTGCTCGGCGACTGGCGGGTGCTGCTGCTCGTCTTCGCGCTGGCCTACCCGCCCGAGCGGCGCGCGCGGGCCTTCGCGCACAGCGCAGCGCTGACACTGGTGGTTCCGATCTTCGCCTTCCTCACCGATGCCGGGCTCCGGTCGCTCCGGCCCGAACTCCCGGGACAGGTGCTGTGGCTCGTCTACGAGCTCGGCTTCGTCGCCCTCGCCCTCGCGCTCCGCCGGCGCATCGGCCGGCGCCCCGCCGCCGCTGCCAGCGACGCCGATCGCCGCCTGCTTCGCGCTGTCCTCGCCTATGCCGCAAGCTACTACGCGCTCTGGGCCAGCGCCGATGCGCTGATCCTCGCCGGCTTCGACGCGGGCTGGGGGCTGCGCATCCTCCCGAATCAGCTCTACTACGCATTCACGGTGCCGTTCGCGTTCTTCTGCTACTTCGGCTGGCCCACCGGTCGCGCCGGCGCTGACTGAGGCGCGACCGCGCGCGGGTCGTGCTTGCGGCGGCTCATCGCCTGAAAGTAGGCGACGAGCGCGTCGAGGTCGGCGTCGGAAAGGTGCGGGTTCGCGGGCATGCTCGTGTAGCGGAAGCTCTGCGGATCGCGCACGAAGGCCTTGAGCTGCTCCGCCGGCCGGTACTCGACGATGCTGCGCGGCAGGTTGAGCTCCGGCCCGACGGCCCCGCCCTCGCCGTTCACCGCGTGGCAGGCAACGCACTCGCGCCGGTAGATCGCGAAGCCCCGCCAGGCGGGAGAGTCGGACGGCTCGCCCGCTGGCGGCGTGTGCGGATAGCGCGCCTCGAAGGGCGCGATCTCGATCGCCGCGAGCTGGTAGGGCCACGGATACTGGTGGGAATCGGCCTGCTCCGCGCCAGTCCACACCAGATAGAAGGGCCCCGGGTCGACCTGGCGGCGATCGATCGGCTCCCAGTGCGGGTCACCCGCATCGGCGCGCTCGGCGTCGGCGAAGGCCAGGTAGCCGCCGGGCTCGGCGAGGAGCGCGGCAGAGGCCGGCTTCGCATAGCCGTCGAGCGCGCGGAAGAAGACGTTGGCGTCGCCGAGCGCGCTCGGCGCGATTCCGAAGCCCAGCGCGAAGATCTGTGCCAGTGGGCACGCCAGAAAGACCTTCCGCCGGCCGTAGTAGGGATCGCGTTCGACCGTGACGCGCACCTCGTCGCACCCCCGACGCAGCTCGGCGAGAGGGATCTCGCGCACGACCTGCCCGTCGCGCTCGAAACGCAGCGTGCCCGCGGCGGCACCCGAAGCGCAGGCGAGGAGGAGCGCGGTGACCGCGCCCGCCGCGCGCCGAAAGCGACCCCCCGTCATCGATCCCCTCCGTTCAGCCGACGCGCCGGATCACGACGAGGCGCCCCACGAGCTCCTCGGGCGGGGCGGCGTCCGGCGTCGCCAGCTCGATCCGAGGGCCGACTCCCTGCACCACCCGCACGCCGTCGCGCGTGCGAACGAAGCCCTTCACTCTCAGTGCGGAAGTGGCGCGCAGCCGAGCGACGAGCGCCTCGGCTTCGATCTCCGGCTCGACGACGAGCTCCTCCGCCTCGAAGCGCTCGTGGAGGTGGTCCGCGTGCGCCTCGCCTGTGCCCTCGCGCCGAAGCGCCCGCCGCCCCGTCGGATCCGGCGGGAAGAGCAGGCGCAGATCGACGTCTGCGTGCACCGCGTGCAGGATCGGTGCCTCGGGCTCGATCTCGCGCAGCATCGCCTCGAGGCGCGGGATCGCGGACTCGCCCACGCGGTCGAGCTGGTTCAGGACCAGCAGGTCCGCGGAGGAAACCTGCTGCTCGAAGGTCCCCTCGAGCTCTCGCCCCGCCGCGAGCTGCTCGGCGTTCACCACGACCACCGCCACGTCGTCCGCGATCCAGCCCGCGACGGGCTCGCGCCAGAAGTTGAGCTGCGTGTCGTAGGGGAGCGCCACGCCGGAGGTCTCGACGATCACGCGGTCCGGGTCGACGCGCCGGCGCAGCATCTCGAGTGTCTCGACGAGCTGATCCGAGAGCTTGCAGCAGACGCAGCCGCCGCGCAGCTCGACGTAGTCGTCCTGCATGCGGCCGAGGAGCGCCGCGTCGATGCCGAGCTCTCCGAACTCGTTCGACACCAGCGCCACGCGCACGCCCTGCGCCTGCGCGTCGGCGAGCAGGCGCCGCACGAGCGTCGTCTTGCCCGAGCCGAGGAAGCCCGAGACCACGAGCGCCGGGATCCGCCGCATCACGCCGGGGATCTTGGATCCATCCGGAAGAACCAGACGTCGCGGCCGGCCACCGCCGCCTCCGCGTCACCGACGCCGTACTTGCGCGCCAGCTCGGCGCCGAGGAGGCGCAGCAGCTCAGGGTCCGACTCGCGCAGCGCCTGTCGCTCGTAACGGCGACCGTCGATGCGCAGCACGACGCGCCCGTCGCGCAGCGCCTGGTGCGGCCAACTCTTGCTCTCCGGGAAGCCGCAGGGCACGTAGAGCACGCCACCCACCACGGCGAGCCAGACGGTGCGCGAGCGCGGGCTCTGCGGATCCACCTCGAGCTCGATCGAGCCGGTGTGCTTGGCGAAGGACCAGTCGGGAACCGCTTCGCCCACGAGCTCTCCTGCCACGAGCGGCCCGCCCGGGAAGGGGCCGATCGGACCGTCGGAGAAGCGGGCCGCCACCGCCACCAGGCAGGCGGCCGCCACCAGCGCACCGGTGCCGAGCGCGAGCCATCGCCACCAGCGTCCCATCGAGCGTTTCCTCCCCGCGCTGTTCACGCTATTCGCCCGCGCGCAGCGGCTCGCTCCGCAGCTCGGCGTAGACGCCGAAGTGATCCGAGGGCCAGACACCCTCCACTTCGTCGTCGCAGACGACGCGGCAGGCGAGAACCTGCCCCAGGCCGTCGCGGCGCGGAAGCCCCGCGAAGATGTAGTCGATGCGACGGTCCGGCTCGCGCTCGGCGCGCGCCCAGGGGTTGGCGTTGCTCCAGGTGATGCCCGGACCGGGGCCGCCGGCCACGTGCCAGGCGTCGAGATAGGCCACGCTCCAGCCGCCGATCGACTGCAGCCCCCTCAGGTAGCGGATCTCGCTCGACTCGGGCTCCGCGTTGAGATCACCCGCGAGGATCGGCGGAAACCCGTGCTTCGGCTGCCGTCGCTGCACCAGGTCGCAGAGCGCCACCACCTGCTGCTCGCGCACCCAGCCGTGGTGGAGCTTCCAGTTGAGGTGCGTAACGGTGAAGGAGACGGGACCCGGCGGGGCAAGGGTCGTCACCGAGAGCGCGCTGCGCGTCTCGCGGTCGCCCGCGTCGGGCAGCACGATCGACTCCTGCGATGCGATCGGGAAGCGGCTCGCGATCGCGTTGCCGAGTACCCCGCGCTCGCTCTCGCGCCCGGCGCGCCAGAACGGCGACGCCGGCGCAAAGGCCACGTGATAGCGACGCTCGCCGAGGAGCTCCGCGAGCTGGTCGAGCCAGGGGACGCGCAGCACCTCCTGGAACGCGATCAGGTCGGGAGCGAGCCGGTCGATCCAGCTCCGGATGCGCTCGGTGCGCGCGGGCCAGGGCCCGGAGTCGTGCCAGAGGTTCAGCGTCAGGACGGAGAGCGTCATCGCAGCCCCGTCATGCGAGGAGCGCCCCCGCCTCGGCCAGGGTCTCGCGCGCGTCCGGGTCGGGCTCGTAGAAGGACCAGATGCCGATCTTCGAGGTGCGCAAGAGGCCCGCCTCGCGCAGCACGCGCAGGTGGTGCGAGATCGTGGGCTGCGAGAGGCCGAAGTGCGCGACGACGTCGCACACGCAGGTCGGACCGCTCTGCGCGGCCAGCAGCCGCAGGATCTCGAGACGCGTCGGGTCCGAGAGCGCCTTGAAGACAGCGACCAGCCGATCCTGCTCGCCGGCGGGCAGCGGGGCGACGCGCCGCGGCGGGCAGCAGCCCTCCGGGCGTGCCCGGCTGTGTCGGACGCGGCGGGCGCTGGCCACACAGAGATATTGACAGATATCGATACAATGTCTAGGCTGGAGATCGCATCGAAATCTATCGATGCGATAGCTCGGGGGCTACCCGGGCAGGAGGAGATCCATGCGGCTCCAGCTCGCCCTCAACGTCCGCAACCTCGAGGAGGCCGTCGACTTCTACACGAAGCTCTTCGCTACGCCTCCGCAAAAGCGCAAGCCCGGCTACGCGAACTTCGCGATCGAGCGTCCGCCGCTCAAGCTCGTGCTCTTCGAGAACCCAGAGGCTCCCGAGCGCATCAACCACCTCGGCGTCGAGGTCTTCGAGGACGCCGACGTGCGCGTCGCCACCGACCGGCTCAAGGCCGCCGGAATGGAGCACCTGGTGGAGGACGAGAGCACCTGCTGCTACGCCACCCAGAACAAGGTCTGGGCGCGCGAGCCCGAGGGCCTGCGCTGGGAGTGGTACCGGGTGATCCAGGACGCAGAGAGCTTCTCGAAGTGACGCGGTGAAGCCGAGCGAGGCGACGGTCCGCAGCATCCTGACGCGCACGTCCGGATACCTGCGCAGCGTCACCTCGCACTCGCTCCAGCCGTACCGGGGATGCAGCTACGGAAACGCGCTCTGCGGCGTCGGCTGCTACGTGCGGCACAACGGCTGGGTGACGCGCGGGGAGGCCTGGGGGAGCTTCCTCGAGGCGCGCACGAACGCGGCGGAGCGTTACCGCGAGCAGGCGCCGCGCGAGCGGCGCTGGGCACGCCGGGCGCGAGGAGATTTTTCGATCTTCCTGTCGAGCTCGACGGACCCCTTCGTGCCGCAGGAGCGGAGCCAGGGGATCACGAGGCGCGTGCTCGAGGCGATCTGCGACGAGCCTCCCGACGCGCTCGTGGTGCAGACGCACAGCCACCGCGTGACCGACTACCTCGATCTCTATCCCCGCGTCGCGGCTGCCTGCCGGCTGCGCTTCCACCTCTCGATCGAGAGCGATCGCGACGGTCTCCCGGGCCTCCCGCCGCCCGCCAGCTCCGTCGCGAAGCGACTCGCGGCGGCCGCTGCGCTGCGCGCGGCAGGTCTTCGCAGCGTCGTCACCGTCTCGCCGCTGCTCCCGATCGAGCACCCCGAGGAATTCTTCGCGCGCCTCGCCGAGGTCGCCGATGCGGTCGTGATCGATCACTTCGTCGGAGGCGACGGCAGTTCCGACGGCGCGCGCACGCGCCGGACGAAGCTCCCGGCCGCGATGGAGGCGCTGCTCCCCGGCTCGAGCGAGCTCGCGTATCGCGACGCGATCATCGCGATCGCGCAGCGCGCCTTGCCAGGCCGCGTCGGCATCGGCCCCGACGGCTTCGCCGGGCGCTATCTCGCTTGACCCGCCTCTCCGCCTCCGTCCGGATCGGGCCGAGCAAGCGCGAAGCGCGCGCAGCGAGGCGTAGCCGAGCGGAGGTCTCGAACTAGCCGGCGATCTCGGCGACGAGCGCGAGGGAGGCCTCGGCGAGCTCGCGCGGAAGGCCCGGGATCTGCGCTCGCACCACGAGGTGCGTCATGCCGAGCTCCTCGCGGTAGCGGGCGATCCCGTCGGCCACCTGCTCGGGCTCGCCGACGATCGCCCAGTCCTCGAGGCTCGCGTCGGCGATGCGCCGGAACGCGGGACCGGGCGCGCGCGCGAGGGTCGCCGCCTGGCGCGCGAGCGCCTCGCGCACCTCGCGGAGCCTCGTCTCGTCGCGGCTCGCGAAGATCGTGCGCATGATCGGAACGGCGAGCTTCGCGCTGCGAGACGCCTCCGGCAGTGCCTCGCGGTGGCGCGCGTAGTTCTCCGCGAGCCTTGCGATCGGCTCGATCGGCGAAGCCAGGTAGGGGAGCCCGAGGCGACCGGCCTGTGTCACCGCCTTGGGCCCGAAGGCCGCAACCCAGACCGGCGGGTGCGGCCGCTGCACTGGAAGCGGCGCCAGCAGCACCGGCTTCGGCGGACCCCCCGCGCCATCCTGGTGAAAGGCCACCGGCTCCCCGCTCCAGGCGCCGACGATCAGACGCAGGTTCGCCTCGAAGCGGTCGCGCTTCTCCGCGACCGGAACGTCGAAAGCGCTGAAGAGCGCGCCTCGAAAGCCGCGCCCGACGCCGAGGATCACGCGCCCGCCCGAGAGGCGGTCGAGCACCGCCACCTCCTCGGCCACATGGATCGGATGGCGAACCGGAAGCAGGAACGAGGTGGTTGCGACGCGCAGGCGCGTCGTGCGCGCGGCGACCACGGCGAGTAGCAGGAGCGGCGCGGGAATCGCGCCGGCATCGCCGAAGTGGTGCTCCGGCAGCCAGAAGGAGCCGAAGCCGAGCCGCTCCGCCAGCTCGCCCTGCTCCGCGAGCACCGTGGCGGAACCGTCGTGCTCGAGGACCCACGGCGTCGTTCCGAGCTCGAGGGGCGCGGCGGGGCTCACGAGCCGAGCGTATCGCGGCCGCGAGGCGGGGACCCGCCCAACACTACCCGGGCCTCGCGCTCGCTCTTCGCTCGCGCTCGGGCTCCGGGCTTCGCTCGCCTGCGGCTCGCTGCGCGCTGCGCTTGCAGTCGCGTCGATGGGGATCCTGTTTTATCATTCGGCGTCCCCGAGCCCGGTCGCGCCCGGCCTCGGGGGCCCTGTTCCATCCACCCCCCACTCGTCGCCACCGCGCGGTCCGGGGCGAACGAGAGCCCGATGCGCATCGAGTTCACCCCCGAGCAAGAGAAGCTCCGCCAGGAGATCCGCCGCTACTACCGCGAGCTCTTCACGCCGGAGCTGCGGGCGGCCTTCGAGGCGGAGCGAGGCGAAACCGGGGGCCCCGTCTTCCGCAAGATCGTCGGCCGCATGGGCCAGGACGGCTGGCTCGGGATCGGCTGGCCCGTCGAGTACGGCGGCCAGGGACGCACCCCGATCGAGCAGTTCATCTTCTGGGACGAGACCTATCGGGCGCGCGCGCCGCTCCCGATCATCCAGGTGAACTCGATCGGCCCGACGATCATGGAGTTCGGGACGGACGCCCAGAAGCGCGAGCTCCTGCCCCGCATCCTGAAGGGCGAGCTCATCATCGCGATGGCCTACTCGGAGCCCCGCGCCGGCACCGACCTCGCCTCGCTCGAAACGCGCGCGGTACGCGACGGCGACAGCTTCGTGATCAACGGCCAGAAGCTCTTCACCACCTTCGCCCACGACGCCGATCTCGTCTGGGTGGCGGCCCGCACCGACCCGGAAGCGCCGAAGCACCGCGGCATCTCGATCCTGCTGGTGCCGACCGACGCTCCCGGCTACTCGGTGACACCCATCTACACGCTCGGGCGCGAGCGCACCAACGCGACCTACTATGCGGACGTGCGCGTCCCCGTCGCGAACCTCGTCGGGCCCGAGAACGGCGGCTGGACGCTCATCACCTCGCAGCTCAAGCACGAGCGCATCGCGCTCGCGACGCCGGGCTTCGCCGAAGCGATGCTCGACGCCGTCTGGCACTGGGCGGGCGAGGCGCGTAGCCCTGAGAAGGGAAGGCTCGTCGATCAAGGCTGGGTGCAGCTCGCGCTCGCGCGCGTCCAGGCGAAGCTGCGCGCGCTCCAGGTGCTGGCCTGGCGCTCGGCCTGGGCGCAGAGCGAAGGCATCGCCAGCATGGCCGAGGCGTCGGCCCTCAAGGTGATGGGCTCGGAGTTCTTCGTCGAGGCCTACGATCTGCTGCTCCAGATCACCGGGTCCGCGGGAACCGTGGTAGCGGGCGAACCCCGCGCGCTCCTCGAAGGCCGCCTCGAGGAGGCCTATCGGGGAGCCACCACGCTGACCTTCGGCGGCGGCGTGAACGAGGTGCAGCGCGACATCATCGCGACGGCCGGCCTGGGCCTCCCCCGGGCGCGTGCCCGCGCCTAGCAAAGAGGAGCGGCCGGTGGCGGATCCCGCGCAGAGCAAGGAGAGCTTCGAGGCAAGGCTCCAAGGCTACGTCGGGCTCGCGGAAGGCCCCCCCTACACCTGCCCCGACGCGGTGAACGAGGCGATGATCCGCCACTGGTGCGAGGCGATGGGCGACGCGAACCCCGCCTACCTCGACCCCGAGGCGGCGAAGCGCTCCGTGCATGGCGGCATCGTGGCACCGCCGACGATGCTCCAGGTCTGGGACATGCGCGGCTACGCGATGCACGACCCGGCGCTGCTGCCGCCGAACAAGCAGCGCGAGCTCCACGGCATCTTCGACGCGGCGGGCTACACCGGCGTCGTCGCGACCGACACCGAGCAGGAGTTCCACCGCACCCTGCGCCCCGGGGATCGCATCACCGCGCACACCGTGATCGAGAGCATCTCGGAGCAGAAGACGACGGCGCTCGGCACCGGCTATTTCGTCGTGACGCGCACCCGCTTCAGCGACCAGAAGGGCGAAGAAGTGGGCGCCCTCTCCTTCCGCGTGCTGAAGTTCCGCCCGAACCAGCCCGCCGCGCAGCCGGCGGCCCCCGGCAGCGCTCCGGCGAAGCCGCGGCGCATCCGCAGCCCGCGCGGCTTCGACAACGCCTGGTGGTGGGAGGCCTGCGATCAGGGGAAGCTCCTGATCCAGAAGTGCAGCGACTGCGGCGCGCTGCGCCACCCGCCGCGTCCGATGTGCGGAAAGTGTCAGTCCTCGCGCTGGGAAGCGGTCCCCGCATCGGGCCGGGGCAGCGTGCACAGCTACACCATCCTGCATCACCCGCCGATCCCCGGCTACGAGCTCCCGCTGCCCGTGGCACTCATCGATCTCGAGGAGGGGACACGGCTCGTCGCGAACATCGGAGGCTGCAAGCCCGAGGACCTGCGCATCGGGATGAAGGTCGAGTGTCTCTTCGAGGACGTGGACGAGTCGATGAGGCTCCCGGTCTTTTTTGTGGTGAAGTAGGCGATGGACTTCCGCCCGAGCGAAGAGCAGACGGCGCTGTGCGAGCTCGCGCGCGAGATCCTCGCGAAGGAAGTGACGCAAGAACGCCTGCGAAAGGCCGAGCGCTCGGCCGAATGGTTCGACCGCGAGCTGTGGGCGCGCCTCGCGGAAGCGAACCTGCTCGGTGTCGCGGTGCCCGAGGCGCAGGGCGGCATCGGGCTGGGATTCTTCGAGCTCTGCGCGCTCCTCGTCGAGCTCGGGCGCGCGGTGTCGCCGCTGCCGGCTCTGCCGGCGCTCGCGATGGGCGGGCTCGCGATCGCTCGCTTCGGAAGCGAGGCGCAGCGCGAGCGCTGGCTCGTGCCGCTCGCGCGCGGCGAGCTCGTGCTGACGGCGGCGCTCGAGCCGGGCCCGGTCGTGCGCGCGCACGGCGAGGGCTCGGGCTTCGCCCTCGAGGGCTCAGGCGCGTGGGTGCCGGCCGTGCACCTGGCGGAGCGCGTCCTCGTCCCCGCGCAGGGCGAGTCGGGGGTGTGCGTCTTCCTCGTCGACCCGGCTGCGCCCGGCGTCTCGCTGCTCCGCCAGACGACATCTCGCGGCGAGCCGCTCTTCGGCCTCGAGCTCGCAGGCGTTCGCGTCGCAGCGGACGACGTGCTCGAAGGCCCCGGGATCGAGGCCTGGATGACCGAGCGCGCGCGGGTTGCGCTCGCCGCGACGCAGGTCGGGGTCTCGGAGCGCGCGCTCGAGATCACGACCCATTACCTGCGCGAGCGCGAGCAGTTCGGAGCGCCGCTGGGCGCGCTCCAGGCCGTACAACAGCGCTGCGCGGACTGCTTCATCGATCTCGAGTGCCTGCGCGGCGTTACCTGGAAGGCCGCCTACGAGCTCGCACAGGATCGCCCGGCCGCACGCGACGCCTGGATCGCGAAGTTCTGGGCGGCGGAGGCCGGCTCGCGCATCGCCACGGCCACGCAGCACCTGCACGGCGGCATGGGCGCGGACGTCGACTACCCGATCCACCGCCACTTCCTGTGGAGCAAGAGTCTCGAACTGGCACTCGGCGCCGCGCTACCGCAGCTCGTGGAGCTCGGCCGCGACATGGCCCGGACGGGGCCGGAGGCACGCACGTGAAGGACCTGAAGCTCTCGCAGGTCTCGGTGGGAGACGAGCTGCCGTCGCTCGCAATCCCGCTCACCACGAGCCTCATCGTGGGCGGGGCCCTCGCCTCGCGCGACTTCACGCCGGTTCACCACGACCGCTCCGCCGCTCAGGCGGTCGGCATGCCCGACATCTTCATGAACATCCTCACGACGGGCGGCCTCCTCGGCCGCTACGTCAGCGATTGGGCCGGCCCGAACGCGGCGATCCGCGGCGTGAAGATCCGGCTCGGTACCCCGAACCACCCGGGCGACACGATGACCTTCACCGCAAAGGTCGCCGCCAAGCAGGGCGACGAGGTGAAGCTCGACGTCATCGGAAGGAACGCCTGGGGCAACCACGTGACCGCGACCGTCCGCGTCGCGCTGCCGGAGTAGCCCGATGACACTCCGTGACAAGGCGGCGATCGTCGGGATCGGGCAGACCGACTTCAGCAAGAACTCCGGGCGCTCGGAGCTGGCGCTCGCGGCCGAGTGCGTGCGCGCCGCGATCGCCGATGCGGGGCTCCGCCCCTCGGATGTCGACGGCATGACGACCTTCTCGCTCGATACCTCGGACGAGATCGAGGTCGCGCGCTCGGTCGGGATCGGCGATCTCACCTTCTACAGCCGCATCCCGCACGGCGGCGGCGCCGCGATCGGGATCGTCCACCAGGCGGCGATGGCCGTCGCCACGGGCGCCGCCAAGGTCGTCGTAGGCTATCGGGCACTGAACGGCCGCTCCGGCCAGCGCTACAGCATGGGCGTCTCGGGCGACATCGTGACGAGCGACCTGATCCACTGGGGCTGGTACATGCCCTTCGGGCTGCTCACACCCGCCTCGTGGGTGGCGATGTTCACGCAGCGCTACATGCACGTCACCGGCTGCAAGAGCACGGACCTCGCACAGGTAGCGATCTCGACGCGCCGCCACGCGGTCGGCAACCCGAACGCGTTCTTCCATGGACGCCCGCTCTCGCTCATGGACCACCAGACCGCGCGCATGATCGCGGATCCGCTGCGCCTCTACGATTGCTGCCAGGAGACCGACGGCGGCTGCGCCTTCGTCGTGACGACCCCCGAGCGCGCCCGCGACCTGGCCCAGCCGGCGGCATCGATCCGCGCCATCGCCCAGGCGGCGGGAGACGACCAGGAATCGATGACGAGCTTCTACCGGCCGGACATCGCGACACTCCCCGAGATGGACCTCGTCGCGAAGCAGATCTACGCGATGTCGGGCCTCGGCCCGGCGGACGTAGACGCCGCGATCCTCTACGATGCCTTCAGCTCGATCGTGCTCTTCCAGCTCGAGAGCTTCGGCTTTTGCGGCTTCGGGGAAGCGAAGGATTTCGCAAAGGACGGCGCGCTCGAGGTCGGGGGGCGGCTGCCTACCAATACGCACGGGGGACAGCTCTCCGAGGCCTACATCCACGGCATCAACGGTGTCAACGAGGGCGTGCGGCTCGTGCGCGGCACGTCCATGAACCAGCCGGCAAAGAACGATTGCGTGCTCGTCACCGCCGGCGTCGGCGTGCCGACGAGCGGCATGCTGCTGGGCAAGCTCTAGGGAGCCTGCCCGAAACCGAAGCAAGGTCCCCGCCGTCCGGTGCGCAAGCAGGCCGGGGTCCGCAAAGGAGACAGTGATGCGCGAGGCAGTGATCGTCGAGGCCCTGCGAAGTCCGATCGCCCGGGGCAAGCTCGGGCGCGGAGGCCTGTCGGGCCTCCACCCGGTGAAGCTCCTGTCGCGAATGCAGCAGGCCGTGGTCGAACGCTCGGGAATCGACCCGAAGCAGGTCGAGCAGGTGATCGGCGGCTGCGTGACCCAGGCCGGCGAGCAGGCCGGGAACGTCGCGCGCAACGCCTGGCTCACGCGCGGCGACGGCTGGCACACGGGAGGCACCACCGTCGACGCGCAGTGCGGCTCGGGCCAGCAGGCAAACCACCTGATCTCGGCATTGGTCCGCTCCGGCAACATCGACGCCGGGATCGGCTGCGGCGTCGAGGTGATGAGCCACGTGGGCCTCGGCGCCAACGTGATCAACGGCCCGGGCTTCTTCCTGCCCGAGGGCTACCCCTGGGACCAGAGCTCGAGTCAGTTCGAAGCCGCCGAGCGCATCGCCAAGAATCGCGGGATCACGCGCGAGGACGTCGACCGCTTCGCGCTCTCGTCGCAGCAGAAGGCCGCGCGCGCGCGGGCCGAGGGCCGCTTCAAGAAGGAGATCTTCCCGATCGAGGCGCCCGTGCTCGGCGACGACATGAAGCCGACCGGCGAGACGCGGATCGTCGACCAGGACGAGGGCCTCCGCGAGACCACGCTCGAGGGCCTCTCGCAGCTGAAGCCCGTCCTGCCTACGGGGATGCACACGGCAGGGAACTCCTCCCAGATCTCCGACGGCGCGGCCGCGATCCTGTGGACCACGCCCGAGAAGGCCAAGCAGCTGGGCTTGAAGCCCCGGGCGCGCATCGTCACCGGCGTCGTCGTGGGGACCGATCCCTACTACCTGCTCGACGGCCCGATCGACGCGACGAAGGAGGTCCTGCGCAAGAGCGGCATGAAGATCTCGGACTTCGACGTGATCGAGATCAACGAGGCCTTCGCGGCCGTCGTCCTCTCGTGGGCGAAGGTCTGCGGGGCCGACATGGACCGCGTGAACGTGAACGGCGGCGCGATCGCACTCGGCCATCCGGTGGGCGCCACCGGCACGCGCCTGCTCGTGACGGCGCTCCACGAGCTCGAGCGGAGGGACGCTACGCTCGCCTTCGTCACCATGTGCTGCGGCGCCGCGGTAGGCACCGGCACGATCATCGAGCGGCTGTCGTAGGCCAGGGGAGCGTTGGAACCATGAACGGGGAGCTCGAAGGAAAGGTTGCGATCGTGACGGGTGCGGGCACCGGCCTCGGCCGGCTCCACGCGCTGAAGCTCGCGAGCATGGGTGCCGCGGTCGTCGTGAACGACCTCGGCGCAGCGGTGGACGGCGCCGGGCGCGACGAGTCGAAGGCCCGCGCCGTGGTCGAGGAGATCGAGAAGTCGGGGGGGCGCGCCATCGCGCACTTCGGAGACGTCGCGGACTGGAAGACCGCCGACGAGATGGTGCAAAGCGCCGTGGACGGTTTCGGAGATCTGCACATCCTCGTGAACAACGCCGGCTTCACGCGCGACGCCACGATCTTCAACATCGGCGAGGAGGAGTTCGACTCCGTCGTGCGGGTGCACCTGAAGGGCCACTTCGCGCCCAGCAAGTTCGCCTGCATCTACTGGCGCGAGCGCGCCAAGCGGACGGGCGGCACGGTCTACGGCCGGCTCCTCTCGACCGCCAGCGAGTCCTTTCTCTTCGGCAACCCCGGGCAGCCGAACTACGCGGCGGCCAAGGCCGGCATCACCTCCTTCACGATGGGGATCGCGCAGCTGATGCTCAAGTACGGCGTCACCGCGAACGTGGTGATGCCGCGCGCGCGCACGCGCATGACCATGCAGGGGCCGAATATCGCCCTCTTCAAGGAGCCGGAGGGCGGCTTCGACACCTTCCACCCCGAGCACGTGCTCCCGCTCTTCGCCTACCTGTGCACCCCCCGCGCCGCCCGCGTCTCCGGGCAGCTCTTCATCGTCTGGGGCCGCGAGATCAAGGTGATCGGTCGCCCCGAGCCGAAGCAGGTCTTCCATGTCGACGACGCCTGGAACATCGACTCCGTGCACGCGAAGCTCGGACCCTACTTCGACGGGCTCGAGCCCGTGAAGGACGGCTTCAGCGTCCCGCCGATGTAGCTCGAGGCGGCCCGACCGGAGCGGCGAGGCCGGGCGGAGCCCGCCGGAGCCGGGGACGTGTCGATGGCCTCCCCCGGCGGCCTGCGCTATCCAGTGGGCGCTCGGTCCCGAGACGGATCCGCGTGTCCAGCAGCGGCCCCCTCCCGCGCGCGCCTTCAGGCCCGCCGCGTCTTCTCGACCGCGTGCGCCAGGCGGTGCGGCTGCGCCACATGAGCCGGCGCACCGAAGAGGCCTACGTCGGCTGGATCCGTCGCTTCATCCTCTTCCATCGCAAGCGCCACCCGAGAGAGATGGGTGCGCCCGAGGTGATCGCGTTCCTCACCGACCTCGCGGTCGAGAGGCGGGTCGAGGCGTCCACGCAGAACCAGGCGCTCTCCGCGCTGCTCTTCCTGTATCGCGTGATCCTCGACCGCGAGCTCGAAGGCCTCGACGCCGCGGCGCGCGCGAAGTCCTCGCGCCCGCTCCCGGTGGTGCTCACCCGCGATGAGGTCCGCGCCGTGCTCGCGCAGCTCCGCGAGCCGCACCGCCTGATCGCGACGCTCCTCTACGCCAGCGGGCTGCGGCTGCTCGAGGGCCTTCGGCTGCGCGTCAAGGACCTCGACCCCGAGCGCCGCCAGCTCATCGTGCGCGACGGCAAGGGCAACCGCGACCGTCGCGCCCCCTTTCCCGAGCGGCTGCGGGCCCCGATGGAGCGGCACCTCGAACGCGTGCGCGTGCTGCACGAGCGCGACCGCTCGCGCGGCATCGGCCCGTGGATCCCGGGCGCCCTCGCGGACAAGTACCCGAACGCTCACCTCGAATGGACCTGGTACTGGGTCTTTCCCGCCCAGCGCCCCGGCGTCGACCCTCGCACCGGGGCCTGCTTTCGCCATCACCTGCACGAGACCGCCCTTCAGCGCAGCGTGAAGCAGGCTGCCATCGACGCGAGGATCCCGAAACGCGTGACCTGTCACACTTTCCGACACTCCTTTGCGACGCACCTGCTCGAGGACGGCTCCGACATCCGCACGGTGCAGCAGCTGCTCGGACACCGCGACCTGCGCACCACGATGATCTACACCCACGTCCTCGACAGCGGCCCCCTCGGCGTCAGGAGCCCCGCCGACCGGCTCTAGCCCGCGCCGCCGCGCTCCAACGCCGCGCCGGGGCCGCCCTTCCAGCCCTGCCCGCGATGCCCTCCTGGGACTCCGTCGAACACTCAGCGGCCCAGTCGGGGCGGAACGCAAAGCTCGTCCCACCACTTCCCGCCGCGTTCCCTCGAGCGAGAGTTCGAGCCAATCTTCGCACTCGACCCCGTCGCTTGCAGCCTTCAGCCCAGCTGACTGGGACGAAATATCGTGTTCGCCTCGCCACTTGCCAGCCGCGGCACCCCCGGCGCCCAGGACTTAGGCTGCACGTCAGCATCCCGTCGTCCGTCCCCTCGCGCCTCCCGTGATTAGGCTGCGACCACTCGCAGCCCTTCCCCACTGCCTCCCCCCTCAACCCCGCGTCCGTCCAGCGCATCCGCCCCACTCTCCATTCTTCTCCCCGCACCCGGCCACATCCTTGATACCCTACCTGCCGCAAGCCATTATGAGTTAGGCGGCGACATAATGCGTCTGGTCCTCCAGCTTCTGTCTGCCGGTTCCGCCGTGGTCCTTCTCTG
>CAYPSI010000071.1:0-16997 GCA_964413375.1 uncultured Spirochaetales bacterium
TCTGCTCGATCAGCCGGGCCTTCGCCTCGATGTCGAGGCCCGTCAACCCCATCCGGATGTCGTTACGGAAGCCGCCGTGGCGATTCAGGCAGACCTTGAGCGTAGGCGGCGGCGGCTCGCCCTGGATCCCGTGCATGCGCACGCGATCGGGCGCCGCCTGCTCGAGGCGGATCGTGTCGAAACGCGTGGTGACATCCGGACCGAGGTAGCGCGGTCCACCGATCTCGTAGAGCAGCTGCGAGGTCACCGTGCCGATCGAGACCTCGCCGCCCGTTCCGGCGTGCTTTCCGATCAGCGAGGAGCCGTCCGCGGCGATCTCGGCCCAGGGGAAGCCGACGCGCGTCATCTCGCGGACTTCGGTGAAGAAGGAGTAGTTGCCTCCGGTCGCCTGGCAGCCGCACTCGATCACGTGACCGGCGGCGACCGCGCCGGCCAGCGCGTTCCAGTCCGTCCGGCTCCAGCCGTGGTGCCAGGCGGCCGGTCCGCAGACGACGGCAGCGTCGGTGGTGCGTCCCGCGATCACGATGTCCGCGCCGTTCTCGAGTGCCTCGACGATCCCCCAGCAGCCGAAATACGCGTTGGCGGTGAGGAAGGCCGAGGCGTCCTTGATCGGATCGCCGGTCTCGAAATGGCGCAACGCGCCCTCGGAGATCAGCTCGGGGAGCCGGGGCACGAGGTCGTCGCCGCGAACGGTCGCGATCTTCGGGTGCAGGCCGAGCTGCTGCGCCACCCTGGCTACCGCCTCGGCGCAGCCATCGGGGTCGAGGCCGCCCGCGTTCGAGACGACCTTGATGCCGCGCTCGAGACAGCTGCCCATCACCTGCTCCATCTGCGTGACGAAGCTGCGCGCGTAGCCGCCGCCCGGGTGCTTCAGGCGCGTGCGCGCGAGGATCAGCATCGTGAGCTCGGCGAGCCAGTCGCCCGTCAGCACGTCGATGGGTCCGCCCTCGACCATCTCCTTCGCGGCGGAGAGCCGGTCCCCGAAGAAGCCCGAGCAGTTCGCGATCCGGATCGGGTCGGCCATCAGATGTCTCCCGTTGGGTCATTGGATCCCGAGTCGGCTGCCGGCTCGACGACGAGCAAGAGCGCGCCGTTCTCCACCTGCTCGCCCAGGACCACGCGCACTTCGGCGACGATTCCGTCCTCGGGCGCCCGCATCGGGTGCTCCATCTTCATCGCCTCGAGCACCAGCAGCGTCTCGCCGGCGCGCACGGACTGACCCGCCCGAACCCGCAGCTCGATCACCTTGCCGGGCATCGGCGCGACGAGTCCCCCCGAAGGCGCCTCCGATCCCGGTATCACGAAGCGCGGCTGGATCGCGAGCTCCACGTCGCCGCGCGGGGTCTGTACGACGAGGCGCTCGTGCGCCCGGGTGATGCGCGAGCGCCGGCGGCGCCCGTCGATCTCCACATCGATCGCGTCGGCGCTCCAGGCGTGAATGCGCGCGATGCCGCCATCGCCGAAGCGGAAGCTTCCGTCGCGCAGCGCGCGATAGGAGACCTGGATCTCGCGCCCGCCGCAGGCGAGGCCCACGCGCTGGTCCGGAAGCCGCGCGTTGCGCCAGCCGCTCGGAGCCGCTGCCAGAACCGTCGCCTCGGCGCGGTTCGCTCCCTGGATCCAGAGCGCGGCGCTGCGGGCGACGTGCAGCAGCTCCACGTCTTTGAGCTCGAGGCAGCGAGCGGGCGCCACGCGCTCGATGAAATCCGTCGTCGTGTCTCCGGCGAGGAACTCGGCAGTGCGCAGCGTCGCCACCAGGAAGTCGCGGTTCGTGACGACGCCGCCGAGGTGGCTGCGCTCGAGTCCGAGCGCGAGGCGCCCCGCCGCCTCCGCGCGGGTCGGGGCATGCGAGATCACCTTGGCGAGCAGCGGATCGAAGCGGGTGCCGATCAGCGAGCCCGCGGCGACGCCGGAGTCCCAGCGCAGCGCAGGCGAGGCCGCCGGCTCGAAGGCGACCAGGGTTCCGGTCGCCGGCAGGAAATCTGCCGCTGGATTCTCGGCGTAGAGCCGCGCCTCGATGGCGGATCCCTTCCAGCGGATGTCGCCCTGGCCGAAGCCGAGCGGCTCGCCGGCCGCGATCCGCAGCTGCTCGCGGACGAGATCGATGCCGGTCACCGCCTCGGTGACCGGATGCTCCACCTGCAAGCGCGTGTTCACCTCGAGGAAGAAGAACTCGCCACTCGCGTCATCGAGCAGGAACTCGACGGTTCCTGCGGAGCGGTAGCCGAGCGCGCGGGCGAGGCGGAGCGCCGCCGCGCCCATCGCGTCGCGCAGCGCCGCATCGACGCGCGGGGACGGGCACTCCTCGATGATCTTCTGGTGGCGGCGTTGGATCGAGCACTCGCGCTCGCCGAGGTGCACGAGGCCCCCGTGCGCATCCCCCAGGATCTGGATCTCGACGTGCCGACAGCGCGCGACGTAGCGCTCGAGGAACACGCGCTCGTCGCCGAAGCCGCTCGCGGCCTCGCGCCGCGCCGCCGCGACCGCCTCGGCGAGCCCTGCCGGCGCCGTCACGATCCGCATGCCCTTGCCGCCGCCGCCCGCGGCGGCCTTCACGAGCAGCGGGTAGCCGAGCTCCGCGGCCTGCGCCGGGTCGATCGCGCCGGGCAGCGTCGGCACGCCGAGCTCCCGGGCGAGCGCCTTCGCGGCCAGCTTGTCGCCCATCTGCGCGATCGCATCGGGCGAGGGGCCCACCCAGGCGAGACCCGCCGCGATCACGTCGGACGCGAAGCCCGCGTTCTCGGAGAGGAAGCCATAGCCCGGGTGGATCGCCTGCGCGCCGGCCGTGCGCGCGGCCTCGAGGATCGCCTTGCCGTCGAGGTAGCCGTCCGGCAGCCGCAGCGCCTCGTCGGCATCTGCGACGAAGGGCGCGTCCGCATCCGCATCGACGTAGACGGCGATGCAGCGGATCCCCATCGCCTGGGCGCTGCGGAACACGCGTCGTGCGATCTCGCCCCGGTTGGCGACGAGCAGCGTCGCGAAGCTCACAGCCGGAACACTCCGTAGCCGGTGGCGCCCTCGATGGCACGATTGCGCACGACCGAGAGGCAGATGCCGAGCACGGTGCGTGTATCGCGCGGGTCGAGGATGCCGTCGTCGCTGATCGCACCGGTCGCCTCGAGTGCGATCGATCCCTTCTCCTGGATCGCCTCCACCGCGGCGACGATCCTGGCGTCGGCCTCCTCGTCGAAGGGCAGACCCTTCCGCGCCGCCTGGCCACGCCGCACGATCGACATCACGCCCGCGATCTGCTTGCCGCCCATCACCGCGATCTTGGCGCTCGGCCAGAGAAAGGTGAAGCGGTTGTTGAAGGCGCGGCCGGACATCGCGTAGGTGCCCGCGCCGTAGGAGTTGCCGACGATCACCGTGAAATGGGGCACCGTCGAGTTCGTGACCGCATTGATCAGCTGCGAGCCCTTCTTGATGATTCCGGCGCGCTCGAAGTCTCGACCCACCATGAAGCCGGTGATGTTCTGCAGGAAGAGCAGCGGCACCTCGATCTGGTTGCAGAGCTGGATGAAGTGGGCGCCCTTCTCGGCGGATTCGGGATAGAGCACGCCGTTGTTGCCGACGATCCCGAGCGGATGGCCCAGGACCTCGGCCCAGCCGCAGACGAGCGTGCTCCCGTAGCGGGGCTTGAACTCCTCGAAGCGAGAGCCGTCGACGATCCGTCCGATCACGTCGCGGATGTCCACCGGCCCTCGCAGGTCGGGGCTCACGATGCCGAGCAGCTCCTCGGGATCGAGCAGCGGCGGGTCGGCGCGCCGGACGGGTTCGGGCTCCGCCTTGCGCCAGTGCAGGTGCGAGACGATCTCTCGGCACAGACGCAGCGCGTCGCGCTCGTCTTCCGCCAGGTACTCGCCGAGCCCCGACACCTCGGCATGCATCTGCGCGCCGCCCAGGGTCTCGTCGTCGGACTCCTCGCCCGTCGCCATCTTCACGAGCGGCGGCCCGGCCAGGAAGATCTTCGACTGCTCGCGGATCACGATGTTGTAGTCCGACATGCCGGGCTGATAGGCGCCGCCGGCGGTGCTCGATCCGAAGACCACGCAGACCGACGGGATCCGCAGCTTCGAGAGCTCGATCATCTCGTAGAAGAAGCGCCCGGTCTCCGCGAAGTGCGTGGTCCGCGCCGGGCGCCGGCGCTTCTTGCCCTCGCCCCCGCCCTCGTCGGGGTTCATGCGCAGGTCGGCACCCGCGGACTCGACGAAGCTCACGTAGGGGATGCGGTTGTCGCGCGAGATCTCGAGCGCCCGCATCCACTTTTTCGCCGCGTAGGGGGTGAGGGCTCCGCCGAGCACCGTCGGATCGTTGGCGAAGATCACGCACTCGACGCCCGCGATCACGCCGATCCCGAGCACCGCGCCGCCGCCGATCGCATAGTCCGAGTTGAAGCCGGCGAGCGGACTGATCTCGAGGAAGGGGCTGTCGGGGTCGAGTGCCAGCGCGATGCGCTCGCGCACCGGGAGCTTGGCGCGCTTCGCCAGCCGGGCGTGCGCCTCCGGGCCTCCTCCGGCCTCCGCCTCGGCGAGCAGTCGATCCATCTCGACGAGCCTTTCCTGCATCGCGCCGCGGTTCTCCGCGTACTCGGGCGCGCGCACGTCGAGCCGCGAGGCGACGGGAGGGGCGAGCAGGGCAGGCTGCATCCGAGGTCCTTTCCAGTTGACACGAGGATGACACGGACGGTAACGTGGATCAAGAAATATTACCGAGCAGGCGAGGCGCGCCCATGGACCCCGTGACGGTGTCGGTCGAGCGCGGCGTGATGACCGCCACGCTGGTGGACCATGAGAATCGCAACGCGCTCGGCGCGGCCCTCGTGCAGCAGCTGCGCGACGCGCTCGCGACGGCGAACGCGGACCCCGGCATCCGCGCACTCGTCGTGACCAACGAGGGCTCGACCTTCTGCGCCGGCGCCAACCTGAAGGAGCGCTCCGGCGCGTCGGGCCGGGGCTCCGGATCGGGTGGCTTCGAAGGGCTGCTCCACGAGATCCAGACCTCGCCGACTCCGGTCGTCGGCCGGATCGCGGGTCACGTGATGGGCGGCGGCAACGGCCTCGCGGCGGCGCTCGACATCTCGATCGCCGCGGACGACGTGAAGTTCGGCTTCACCGAGGTCCGGCTCGGCGTGGCACCCGCGATCATCTCGGTGGTGTGCCTGCCGAAGCTGCGCCGCGGCGACGCGCTCGAGATCTTCCTGCGCGGAAATCGCTTCAGCGCAGCGCGGGCCGCGGAGCTCGGCCTGATCAACCGCTCCGTCCCCGCCGCCGAGCTCGACGCAGCGGTCGCCGACGTGCTCGACGATCTGCGCAAGGGAGGCCCCAAGGCCCAGGGCTTCGCCAAGCGCCTGGTCTACGAGGTTCCGACGCTGGCGGGCAAGGAAGCCTTCGGCTGGACGGCCGCGCTCTCGGCAGAGCTCTTCGCCGGCGACGAGGCACGCGAAGGCATGGCGGCCTTCCTCGGCAAGCGCGCGCCCGAGTGGACGAAGGCGTCCGGGGACTGAACATGTTCGAGCAGGTCAGCGATTTCCTCGACGAGAGCGAGGCGCTCCACGCGCTGCTGGCACCTCTCAGCGACCGGGACCTCGAGACCGAGACGCAGTTCAAGGGCTATACGATCCAGGACGTCGTGGGGCACCTCCACCATTGGAACGTCGCAGCGGAGCTGTCGCTGCGCGACGAGCCGGGTTTTCGGGCCTTCTTCAAGCAGCTGAGCGAGGGGCTCGGCCGGGGACGCTCGCTGGTCGAGATCGCGGGAGAGTGGCTCGGCGACCTGCAGGGCCGCGCGCTCGTCGAGGAGTGGCGGCGCTTCGCGCACGAGCTGGCGCGCCATTTCGGCACGGCCGACCCGAAGGCACGCGTCCTGTGGGCCGGCCCGGACATGAGCGTGCGCTCCAGCGTCACCGCGCGCCTGATGGAGACCTGGGCCCACGGGCAGGAGGTCTACGACGTGCTCGGCGAGCCGCGCGTCGACGCCGATCGCATCAAGAACATCGCCCAGCTCGGCGTGAATACCTTCGGCTGGACCTTCCGCAACCGCCGTCTCGAGGTTCCCAGCGCTGTCCCTCACCTGCGCCTCGACGCACCCTCGGGCGCCGTCTGGGAGTGGAACCCGCCCAGCGAGACACAGCGCGTCGAGGGCAGCGCCAGCGAGTTCTGCCAGGTGGTGACGCAGGTGCGGAGCCTCGGCGACACCCGGCTCCGCGTCGTCGGCGACGCGGCCCAGCGCTGGATGTCGATCGCGCAATGCTTCGCGGGGGCTGCCTCCGACCCGCCCGCACCGGGCACGCGCTTCCGCCAGACGCGTCTGCGCCCCCGATGAAGCTCGGGGCCCAGGAGATCCGATGGACCTGAGCTACGGACCGGAGTACGAGCGTTTTCGGGAAGAGGTCCGCGCCTTCCTCGCTGCGCACGCCGAGCGGGCGCCGAAGGCCGGCGCCGGCGTCGCGTCCGGCAAGGCGAGCCCCGCGCTGCTCGAGTGGCAGGCGCTGCTGATCGAGCATGGCTATGCCGCGCGCACGATTCCGCGCGAATACGGGGGCCATGGCGCGCCGCCGGACATCTTGAAGCGTGTGATCATCGACGAGGAGTTCAACGCCGCCAGCGTGTCGCGCGGCATCGGAGGGCAGGGCCCCGAGATGCTCGTCCCGACGCTGCTCGAGCACGGCAGCGAAGCGCAGAAGAAGCGATGGATCGGGCCGACGCTCCGCGGCGAGGTGGTCTGGTGCCAGGGCTACTCGGAGCCCGGAGCCGGCAGCGACCTGGCGAACGTACAGACCCGCGCGGTGGAAGACGGTCGGGACTTCCTGATCACCGGACAGAAGATCTGGACCACCACGGCCCACCTCTCCGAGATGATGTTCGGCTTGATCCGCACCGAGCCCGGGGGCAGCAAGCACGCAGGTCTCAGCTACCTGTTGATCCCGATGGACACCCCCGGCATCGAGGTGCGCCCGCTCGCGACGATGACCGGCGAGGCCGAGTTCAACGAGGTCTTCTTCACGGAGGCCCGCGTGCCGCAAGAGAGCGTCGTCGGCAAGCGCGGCGAGGGCTGGAAGATCGCGAACACCACGCTCGTGCACGAGCGCAACATGCTCGCATCGAGCGCCGTACTCGACGGTGGCCTGCGCAGCCTGGTGCGGCTGATGCAGCGCGAAACGAATGGCGGCACCCGGGTGATGGACCAGCCGATGCTGCGCGATCGCCTGCTCCGGCTCCAGTCGCGCGTGCTCGCGATGAAGTACCACGGGATGCGCATGCTGACCGCGCGGCTCGCCGGGAAGAGCCCGGGCGCGGCGGCTCTCGTCACGAAGCTCGCAGGCTGCGAGCTGAGCCACCAGATCCAGGCGCTCGGGATCGACGCGCTCGGGGAGCTCGGCACGCTCTACGAGGGCTCGCCGCACGAGCGCGATCGCGGCCGCTGGCAGAGTCAGTACATGTTCACGCTCGGGCTGATCATCGGCGGCGGCACCGCACAGATCCAGAAGAACATCATCAGCGAGCGGGGGCTCGGCATGCCCCGCGAGCCGCGGCCCGAGAAGGCCTCCTAGCCAGATGAACTACGCTCGCCTACTGCTCGCTGCGCGTCGGCCGACTCTTGAGTCGGCCTCCTAGCCATGGATTTCTCCCTCTCCGAAGAGCAGGAGCTGCTGGCCGCAACGCTGCGGCGCTTCCTCGACGAGGAGTGCCCGGTGACGCGCGTGCGCGAGCTCGTCGCGAAGCGCCCCGGCCACGACGGTGGCACCTGGAAGGAGCTCTGCGAGCTCGGCGTGGCGGGTCTACTCGTCCCCGAGGAGTACGGCGGAAGCGGACTCGCGCTGCTCGACGCGGCGGTCGCGGCGGAGTCGCTGGCCTGGGGCATCGCACCCGGACCCTTCCTCGGAAGCGCGGTGATGGCGCCGATCGCACTGCGGAGCGCAGCGAGCGCCGAGCAGCAGGATCGGCTGCTGCCTCGCCTCGCCAGCGGCGCCTGCCGCATCGGCGTCGCGGCGAACGAGCTCGTCTCCCGCCGGGACGAGGCCGGCGTGGCGCTTCGCGGCGGCCGTCTGCACGGCCTCTCGCTGATGGTGATCGACGGCATCGACGCGGACCTTCTCCTCGTCCCCATCGACGAGGGCCGCAGCCTGGCCCTCGTCGACGCCCGCGGCGCGGGAGTCGCATGCAAGGATCTGCGCACGATCGACCGCACGCGGGGTTTTGGCTCGGTCGCCTTCGACGCCGCTCCGGTCGTCGAGTGGATCGGCGAGCCGGGCGCGGCCGGCCCCGCCACGGGCCGCATGCTCGACGCCGCGCGCGTGGCTCTCGCCGCCGACATTCTCGGCGCCTGCGAGCGCGCGATCGAGCTGGCCGTCGCCTACGCGATGCAGCGCCGCCAGTTCGACCGCGTGATCGGGTCCTTTCAGGCCGTGAAGCACCTGTGCGCCGAGATGCTGGCGGAGCTCGAGCCGGCGAGATCGCTCGTCTGGTACGCTGCCCACGCTTTCGACGCGGTACCCGAGGAGGCGTCGCTGATGGCCTGCCACGCGAAGGCGCACCTCTCCGAGATCGGACCCTGGATCGTGCGCACCGCGACCGAGGTGCACGGCGGGATCGGCTTCACCGACGAGCAGAACCTGCACTACTGGTTCAAGCGCGTCGGCGTGGATCGCCAGCTGCTGGGCCCGCCCGAGCTCCTGCGCGAGCAGGCCGCGCGGCTCCAGGGCTGGCTCGCTTGAGAAAGTTCCCGAGCTCCGGACAGCGCCCGGTCCGCAGCGGGGAGTGGAGGACTTTGCGATGAAGACGAAGCTCGCCGTGGATCTCGGACTCGAGTTCCCGATCTTCGCGTTCACCCACTGCCGCGACGTCGCCGCCGCGGTCTCGAAGGCCGGCGGCCTCGGCGTGCTCGGCGTCGCCGGACACTCGCTCGAGCACCTGCGGATGGAGCTCGAGTGGATCGAGAAGGAGATCGGCGACAAGCCCTACGGCGTGGACCTGCTGCTGCCGACGAAGTTCGTCGGGAGCGACGAGGGCGGCCTCGACGGGGCGCAGCTCGACGCGCGAATCCCGCCGGAGCACCGGCGCTTCGTCGAGGAGCTGCTCGCGCGCCACGGCGTCCCGCCCCTTCCCCCGGACGTCACGCTGCCGGACGAGTTCAGCGTCGGCTACGAGAATCAACGCGACGTGATCGAGCTGGTCTTCGAGCACCGCATCAGCCTGATCGCGAGCGCACTCGGGCCTCCGCCGGAGTGGATGATCGAGCGGGGGCGCGAGAAGGGCGTGCAGGTCGCCGCGCTGGCCGGCACCGTCGAGCACGCGCGGCGGCACATCGAAGCGGGCGTCGACATCGTGGTGGCGCAGGGCTACGAGGCCGGCGGCCACACTGGCGAGATCGCGACGATGGTGCTGGTGCCGGAGGTCGTCGACGCCGTCGCCCCGGTGCCCGTCCTCGCCGCCGGCGGCATCGGGAACGGCCGCCAGCTCACCGCCGCGCTCGCGCTCGGCGCGCAGGGCGTCTGGATGGGATCGCTCTGGTTGACGACGGAGGAGGCCGAGACGCACCCGGTCGTGAAGGAGAAGTTCCTCCGCGCCTCCTCGCGCGACACCGTCCGCAGCCGCTCGCTCACCGGCAAGCCCGCCCGGATGCTCCGAACCGCATGGACGGAGGCCTGGGAGGATCCTGCGAATCCGGCCCCGCTGCCGATGCCGCTCCAGCCCCGGCTGGTTCGCGAGGCGCAGGCGCGCATCGCCCGCAGCTCCCACAAATCGCCCGGGGCCGCAGCCCTCGCCGACTACTTCGTCGGACAGATCGTGGGCTCGATGAACCAGGTGAAATCGGTGCGCGCGGTGATCGAGGAGCTGGTGCAGGAGTACGCGGACACCATGGAGCAGCTGGACGACCTGGCGGGGGGGTAGGGGCGCGCGATGACCCGGATCCGGTCGCTAGCGGACGTGGTCCGCGTCCACGCCGCGCATCGTCGCGATCGCCTCGTGAACTGAAGCCTGTGTCCGAGCCGATCTCGCCGGCATACCGGCGCTACGCACTGGGGCTGCTGCTCGTCGTCTACATCTCGAACTTCATCGACCGCCAGATCCTGACGATCCTGGCCGAGGCGATCCGGCTCGAGTTCGACCTCTCGGACTCGGCGCTCGGCTTTCTCGGCGGCTTCGCGTTCGCGCTGCTCTACACGATCGCCGGAATCCCGATCGCGCGCTGGGCGGACCGTGGCGTGCGTCGCTCGATCATCGCGCTGGGCCTCTTCGTCTGGAGCGGGATGACGGCGCTCACCGGGCTCGCACGCAGCTTCACCGAGCTCGCCCTCGCGCGCGTCGGCGTGGGGCTCGGCGAGGCGGCGTGCTCGCCGCCCGCGCACTCGCTGATCTCCGATTACTTCCCGCCGGAGCGCCGCGGCACCGCCTTCTCGATCTACGCACTCGGGATCCCGATCGGAGGTGCCATCGGCACCTTCGCCGGGGGCTGGATCAAGGAGGCCTTCGACTGGCGCACGGCCTTCTTCGTGGTGGGGCTCCCCGGAATTGCACTCGCGGCGCTGGTGCGGCTCACGCTGCGCGAGCCAGCGCGCGGACACTCGGAGCCGGCGCCCGCCGCGCCGACCCTTCCGCAGCGCGACTCCATCGGCGAGGTCCTGCGCACGATGCTGCGGCTCCCGTCCTTTCGCCACATGTCGCTGGCCGGCGCGCTCCACTCTTTCTACGGCTACGGCGCGGCCTTCTTCCTGCCGGCCTTCATGATCCGGGTGCACGGCATGAGCGAGGGCGAGCTCGGCACCTATCTCGCGCTGATCGCGCTCATCGGCGGCGGCACCGGCACCTTCCTCGGCGGCTGGCTCGGCGATCGCCTCGCGCCCCGCGACCAGCGTTGGTACATGTGGGTGCCGGGGGCAGCCACCGTGCTGTATCTGCCCTTCGCGGTCGGGGTCTACCTGTCGGCCGACGGCACTGTCGCGCTGCTCTACGCGCTTCCGGCGAGCCTGCTCGGAGCCATGTGGCTGGGCCCCACTTTCGCGATGACACAGGGCCTCGCCAAGCCGCAGATGCGCGCGCTCGTGTCGGCGATCCTGCTCTTCATCATCAACCTCGTAGGCCTGGGTTTCGGCCCCCAGATCGTCGGCATGTTGAGCGACGCCCTCAAGCCGGAGCTCGGCGTCGAATCGATTCGCTATGCGCTCTTCTGGGTGGTGCTCACCGGCGCCGCCTGGTCGACCGTGCACTACGCGCTCGCCGCGCGTACGCTACGCGCGGATCTGCTGACCCGGCACGGCTGACGGAAGCGAGGCGGAGCTCGATGGACCCGACGGGACTCTTCGCTGCGACCGCACTCGGCGTGGCGTGCTGCATGGGCGCGCTCTGGCTGCTCTCCCTCGCGCTGCGCAACGCGAGCATCGTCGACATCTTCTGGGGCCTGGGCTTCGTCGCGATCGCCGCGATCGCGCTGCTCCGAACGCCCGCGGACGCCTCTCCGAGAAGGTGGTTGCTAGTTTCAATGGTCCTGCTCTGGGGCCTGCGGCTAGCAGGCCATCTGCTCTGGCGCAACGCGGGGAAGGGCGAGGATCCGCGCTACCGGGCGATGCGGCGGCACTGGGGCGCGCGCTTCTGGTGGCTGAGCCTCTTCACGGTCTTCGCGCTCCAGGGCCTGCTGATGTGGATCGTCTCGCTGCCCTTGCAGCTGGGCATCCTCGCGCCGGGTGGATCGCTCGGCGCGCTCGACGCACTCGGTGTCCTGCTCTTCGCGCAAGGCCTTTTCTTCGAAACGGTCGGCGACTGGCAGCTCGCGCGCTTCCGGGCCGACCCGGCGAACGCGGGCCGCGTGATGGACCAGGGCCTCTGGCGCACGACGCGCCACCCGAACTACTTCGGCGACGTCTGCGTCTGGTGGGGTATCTTCGCCGTCGCATTCTCGACGCCCCATGGGCCGTGGACCGTGGTGGGGCCGATCCTGATGAGCTTCCTGCTGCTGCGCGTCTCTGGCGTTCCGATGCTCGAGCGCAGCATCGGCAAGCGCCGGCCCGACTACGCCCGCTACGCGGAGCGCACGAGCGCCTTCTTCCCGCGCCCGCCGCGCAGGGCGCCCGATCGAGGACGCTGACGCTGGCTGCACCGACCCCTATCCTTCGAGCCATGCATCGACACGCGGTCGGAACCGCTCGGCGCCGCAGAGGAGCACAGCGCATGAAACGGAGCATCGAAGCGCGAAGCGCGCTCGCGAGCATCGCGCTATCGCTGTTGGCCGGATGTCTTGCGACTTCCGCTCTCGCAGCCGACCAGGTGACCGGCGTGTTGGGTACACCCACCGCCACCGTGACGATCGACGGGAAGCAGATCCCTCCGGCGCCGATGGAGTTCGGCGGGGTGATCCGGGAGAGCGCCACGGATTCCACGCCCTGGTGGCCGCCGCGGGTCGTGCCGCCCAAAGGGGCCCCCAACGTGCTTCTCATCATGACGGACGATCAGGGCTACGGCGTCTCGAGCAGCTTCGGCGGCGTCATCCCGACACCCGCGTTGGATCGCGTCGCCAAGGCGGGATTGCGTTACACGCAGTTCCATTCCACGGCGCTCTGCTCGCCGACGCGGGCGGCGCTGATCACCGGCCGCAACCATCACTCGGTGGGTTCCGGCGTGATCGGCGAGCTGTCCACGGGTTACCCCGGCTACGACTCCATCATCGGCGTGGAGAATGCCAGCATCGGCACGATTCTGCGCGACAACGGTTTCGCCACCTCTTGGTTTGGCAAGAACCACAACACTCCCACCTATCAATACAGCGTCGCCGGGCCCTACGATCAATGGCCGTCGGGGATGGGATTCCAGTATTTCTACGGCTTCATGGGCGGCGAGACCGACCAGTGGACGCCCTACCTGTTCCGCGACCATTCCCAGATCACCCCCTGGGTCGGGGTGCCCGACTACAACCTCACCACCGATCTGGCCGACGAGGCCATCAATCACGTTCGCGCGCTGAACGCGGCTGCACCCGACAAACCCTTCTTCGTCTATTACGTGCCGGGCGGCACCCATTCGCCGCATCAGCCGAAGAAGGCATGGATCGAGAAGTTCAAGGGCAAGTTCGACATGGGCTACGAGAAGTTGCGCGAAACGATCTTCGCCAACCAGAAGCGCCTCGGAGTGATCCCGGCGAACACCCAGCTCACCCCCTGGCCGGCCGAGATCCCGAGGTGGGAATCGCTTTCCTTCCTGGAAAAGAAGCTCTACGCGCGCCAGGCGGAGGTGTTTGCCGGCTACGCCGCCTACACCGACCATGAGATCGGCCGCGTCATCCAGGCGATCGAGGACATCGGAAAGCTCGACGATACGCTGATCCTCTACATCGACGGCGACAACGGCACCAGCCCCGAGGGCACGCTCTACGGCGCCTTCAATCAGCTCACCGCCTACAACGGCATCCTGAAGGCCCCTGAAGCGCTTCAGATGCTGCATTACGAAACCTGGGGCTCGGACACGACCTACCCGCACATGGCAGTGGGATGGGCGTGGGCCTTCGACACGCCCTTCAAGTGGACCAAGCAGGTGGCGTCGCATTTCGGTGGTACCCGGCAGGGCCTGGCGATTTCGTGGCCGGGCCACATCAAGGATGTCGGTGCGATCCGCTCGCAGTTCCATCACGTGATCGACATCTTGCCGACGATCCTCGAAGCGACCGGAATCCAGGCGCCGGCCATGGTCAATGGGATCGAGCAACGACCAATCGAAGGCGTGAGCATGGCCTACACCTTCGATCAGGCCAATGCCAAGGCAGCCTCGAAGCGTGAGACGCAGTACTTCGAGATGGCCGCCAACCGCGGGATCTACCACGACGGATGGATGGCGAACACGACACCCTTCGCCCCGCCGTGGGACCTGGCAACGGGCAAGCTTCCCAACGTCGTCGACGGCTACCAGTGGGAGCTCTACCACATCGCCGAGGACTACTCGCAGAACGACGATCTGGCTGCGACGAATCCCGCCAAGCTCGCGGAGCTGCAACAGCTCTTCGTCACGGAGGCGGCGAAGTACAACGTCCTGCCGCTGGACAACACGGCCTTCGTGCGGCTCCAGACGCCGCGCCCGAGCGCCGTCTCCGGAAAGACGGTCTTCAGCTACAGCGGCGAAAACTCCGGCATTCCCGTCGGCAATGCGCCCGACATCCTGGACAAGGACTTCAACATCTCCGCCGAGATCACCGTTCCCGAGGGCGGCGCGGAGGGAATGATCGTGACGCTCGGCGGTCGCTTCGGCGGCTACGGTCTCTTCCTGCTGAAGGGCAAGCCGGTCTTCGTCTACAACCTGCTCGATCTGGAGCGATTTCGCTGGGAAGGTGGCGTAGGGGGCCTGGTCGGCGAGGACCTCTTCGCTCGCGCGCTCGAGCCGGGCAAGCACACGCTCGTATTCGACTTCAAGTACGACGGCCCAGGGCCCGGCAAGGGTGGCACCGGCGTATTCACGGTGGACGGCAAGGAGATGGCCCGCAAGACCCTCGAGCATACGATTCCGCTGATGATGACGATCGACGAGACCTTCGACGTCGGCATCGATACGCGCTCGCCGGTGGACAGCAGCTACACGCTGCCCTTCCGTTTCACGGGCAGCATCGACAAGCTGACCCTCAAGCTGGGCCCGTCGCAGCTTTCGCCGACCCAGCACGCTGCGGCGCGGGCAGCGGTCGCCAGAGCAACCGATTGAGGATGGATGCCGCGTCGTGGTGCGGCGCTGCGAAGCAAACGATCTCGACCTAAGGTGGGCAGCTCGGGCGCGGGTCTGCCAAGCTTCGTCGCATGCGCCGCACCTTCTGCCCGGCCCGGGTGCTCCGCTTCGGCGCCGTGCTCGCTGTCGCGTGTACCCAGGCCGAACCGGCACCCCCCTCGAAGCTCACCCTCGAGGAGGTCGCCAGGTACCCGCTGCCGGGGATGAACGTTCCGTCGGAGATCTCGATCCGCCCCGGGGGCGAGCGGCTCACCTACCTGTGGTCGCCCGACGCCAGTCTAGAGGGCCAGCTCTTCGCGCTGGATCTGCGTTCCGGAGAGCGGCGCACGATCTTCGCAGCGCCCGAAGGCGGCGCAAGCGAGGAGAACCTGTCCGAGGACGAGAAGCTCCAGCGCGAGCGTCGGCGCGAGCGCGGCCTCGGTGTCACCTCCTACGAGTGGACGCGCGACGCCGACCGCTTCGTCGTGCCGTTGCGCGGCGATCTCTGGGTGCAGGACGGGATCGACGCAGCGGCGCGCAAGGTCGTACAGAGCCGGGGCGCCCCCGCGCTCGACCCCCGGGCCACGCGCGCCGGCGATCGCCTCGCGTACGTGATGGAAGGCGAGGTCTACGTCGTCGACGCCACCGGCGGCATGCCGCGCCAGCTCACGTCGGGCGCGCGCGGCACGGGGCGTACGCACGGCCTCGCGGAGTACATCGCCCAGGAGGAAATGGGTCGCTACGAAGGGATGTGGTGGAGCTGGGACGGAAACGCCATCGCGTTCGCCGAGGTCGACGAGACGCACATCCCCGTCTACCGCATCGAGCACCAGGGCAAGCCCTTGCCGAGCCACGAGGACCACCGCTATCCCTTCGCGGGGGCCGCCAACGCGAAGGTTCGACTCTTCGTCGTGTCGGCCGAGGGCGGTACACCCAGCGAGATGGACGTCGGCATGGACGGCGAGCCGGAGGTCTACCTCGCGCGCGTGCACTGGATGCCCGACGGCAGATTGCTCGCGGAGATCGAGAACCGCGCGCAGACGCGGCTCGACCTCGTGCAGCTCGACCCGCGCACCGGCGCCCGCGAACTCCTGCTCCGCGAGACGAGCAGCATCTGGATCAACCTGCACCACGCCTTCCATGCCTTCGAGGCGGAGACCGGTCCGCTCGCGGGCGGCTTTCTATGGGCATCGGAGGCCTCCGGCTATCGACACCTCTCGGTCCACGGGCGCGACGGAAAGCCGCTGCACGCGCTCACCTCGGGCGACTGGATGGTCGACGGCGTGGTCGGAGTCGACGAGGACCGGGGCCGCGTCTACTTCACGGCGACCCGAGACGGGCCCACCCAGGAGCAGCTCTACCGGGTGCCGCTCTCGGGTGGCGAGATCGAGAAGCTCACCCGCGAGCCGGGCTCGCACCAGATCTCGATGGATCGCGATCAGCGCTGGTTCATCGACTACTGGAGCGACCTGTCCACCCCGCCCCGCATCACGCTGCACGACGCCGAGACCGGGGAGAAGCTCTACGACGTCCCTATCGAGCGCGATCCCAGGATCGACGAGCTGCGGCTACGCCCGCCGCGGCTCGCGACGCTCCAGTCTCGCGACGGGGTCACGCTGCACGCAGCACTCTACGAGCCCTCCGGTCCCCCGCCCTACCCGGTGCTCGTATCGGTCTACGGGGGCCCGCAGGGACAAGAAGTGACCGACTCGTGGGACGAGACGATCGATCTACGCGCGCAGTACTACCGGGAGCAGGGCTTCCTCGTCTTCAAGCTCGACAACCGCGGCTCCGCCCGGCGCGGCCTCGCGTTCGAGGGCGCGCTGCGTCACGACATGGGCAACATCGAGGTGCAGGACCAGGTCGACGGCGTGAAGTGGCTGGTCGAGCAGGGCCTCGCGGACCCCGAGCGCGTGGGCATCTACGGCTGGAGCTACGGCGGCTACCTGGCCGCGATGGCGCTCGCGAAGGCGCCCGACACCTTCCGCGCCGCCGTCGCGGGCGCCCCGGTCTCGAGCTGGGACGGCTACGACACGCACTACACCGAGCGCTACATGGGCACGCCGCAGACCAACGCCGAGGGGTATCGCAGGAGCAGCGTGCTCGAGCAGGTCGGGGCCATCCGTGGCCGGCTCATGCTCGTGCACGGCCTCATCGACGAGAACGTGCACTTTCGACACAGCGCGCGGCTCGTCGACGCGCTGATCGCCGCGCGCAAGGACTACGAGCTCCTGCTCTTCCCGAACGAGCGGCACATGCCGCGCGCGGAGAAGGATCGCGTCTACATGGAGCGGCGCATCGCCGAGTTCTTCGAGCGTGCGCTCTCCG
>CAYPSI010000072.1:0-27260 GCA_964413375.1 uncultured Spirochaetales bacterium
GGCCTCCGGCACGCGGCTCAAGAGCTGGCGGATCCCGTCGAGACATCCGGTATAGGTCGCGGGATTGCTGCGCGGCGTGCGGCCGATCGGCGACTGGTCGACGTCCACCACCTTGTCGATCTGCTCCACGCCCGTGAGCGCTTCGAAATGTCCGGGCGGCTGCTCCGCAGCGTGCAGTCGGGCCGCGAGCGCGCGGTGGAGCGTGTCGTTCACCAGCGTGCTCTTGCCCGAGCCCGAGACGCCGGTGACGACGGTCAGCAGCCCGAGCGGAACGCGCAGCTCGACGTTCTTGAGATTGTGCTCGCGGCAGCCGCTGATCCGGATCTCCCGCGGGCCGACGGGCCGCCGCTTCGGCACCGGGATCGTGCGGCGTCCGGAGAGGTAGGCGCCGGTCAGCGAGTCCGGGCTCGCGACGATCTCCGCCGGCGGGCCTTCCGCGACGATGCGGCCGCCGTGGATCCCGGCGCCGGGCCCCATGTCGATCACGAAGTCGGCCGCGCGGATCGTCTCCTCGTCGTGCTCCACCACGATCACGCTGTTGCCGGTGTCGCGGAGGCGGAGCAGGCTCTGGAGCAGGCGCGCGTTGTCGCGCGGATGCAGTCCGATCGAGGGCTCGTCGAGGATGTAGAGCACACCCATCAGGGGCGAGCCCACCTGCGTCGCGAGCCGGATGCGCTGTCCCTCGCCCCCCGAGAGGCTCGCGGCCGGGCGCTCGAGGGTCAGGTACTCGAGACCGACTTCGGAGAGGAAGCGCAGCCGATCGCCGATCTCACGCAGCACCCGCTCGGCGATCGTCTGCTGGGCCGGCGAGAGCTCGAGCTTTTCGAGGAAGCTCGCGAGCTCCGAGACCGGCAGGCGCGACAAGTCGGAGATCGAGGCGCCGCCGAGATGTACGCTGCGCGCCTCGGGCCGCAGCCGCGTGCCGTCGCAGTCCGGACAGGGTCTCGGGCTGCGGAAGCGGGAGAGCCGCTCGCGCTCGAGCTCCCCCGCGCTCTCGAAGCGCCGCCCGAGCTCGCCCATCACGCCGTCCCAGGCGCGCGTGAAGGTCTCGCGCCGGCCGCGCCGCTCGACCGTCAGCTCGATCCGATCGCCGCCCTCGAGGATCCCGCGCTGCACGGGTGCGGACAGCTCGCGCCAGGGGGTCGTGAGGGCGACACCGTAATGGGACGCAAGCGACTCCAGCAGCCCGCGGTAGTAGCGCGCGGCGCCCGCGTTGGCGGGGGCCCGCCCTTCGCTCGGCTTTGCCTCGCTGCGTGGCAGCTTCGCTGCCTTGCCGGGGACCCGCCCTTCGCTCGGCTCCGCCTCGCTGCGCGGCAGCTTCGCTGCCTTGCTGGCCCACGGAGCCACTGCGTCGGCGAGCGGGAGCGACGGGTCGGAGATGATGCGCGCCGCATCGAAGGCCTCGAGGGTGCCGAGGCCATCGCAGGCCGGACAGGCCCCGTGCGGGCTGTTGAAGGAGAAGCTGCGCGGGGCGATCTCCGGGAACGAGGTCCCGCACTGCGCGCAGGCATTGCGTTCGGAGAAGAGCCACTCCCCGGCGCTCGGTCCGGTGTCCACCAGCGCGAGCCCGTCGGCCAGGCGCAGCGCCGTCTCGAGAGACCCGGCGATGCGGGCGCGCGCGGCGGGCTTTACGGCGAGCCGATCGACCACCACCTCGATCGTGTGCCGGGTCTTCCGGGAGAGCGGAAGCTCGTCGGCGAGATCGCGCAGCTCGCCATCGATGCGCGCGCGGACGAAGCCCTGGCGCCGGAAGGCCTCGAGCTCTCGCCGGTACTCGCCCTTCCGGTCGCGTACGACGGGCGCGAGGATCGCGATCCGCGTGCCCTCGTCGAGCGAGAGCAGGCGATCCGTCATCTGCTGCACGCTCTGGCGCGAGATCGGTCGCTCGCAGACGGGGCAGCGGGGCTCGCCCGCTCGCGCGAAGAGCAGGCGCAGGTAGTCCGAGATCTCGGTCGTGGTGCCGACGGTGGAGCGGGGGTTGCGGCCCACCGTCTTCTGCTCGATCGCGATCGCCGGCGAGAGGCCGTCGATCGAGTCGACGTCGGGGCGCGCCATCTGGTCGAGGAACTGCCGCGCGTAGGCGGACAGCGATTCGACGTAGCGGCGCTGACCCTCGGCGTAGATCGTGTCGAAGGCGAGCGAGGATTTGCCCGAGCCGGACAGGCCGGTGATCACGACGAGGCGATTGCGCGGGATGCGGACGTCGAGGTCGGCGAGATTGTGCTCCCGGGCGCCGCGCACGACGATCTCCCGGGGACCGGAGGCCTTCGGGTTCACGGGGTGGCGGACGGCTCCTCGGCAGCGGGGGAGTTGGCGGCTGCGTCGCTCGCGAGCGCGCCCCGAGGACCAGGCGAGGCGGCGAGGCTCGCGGACTCCGCGAAATAGCCGCGCCGCTCGATGAAGGTCCGCTTGCGCAGGTCCTCCATCCATTCGCGGTACTCGTCCATTACCTTGCGCTGGTGCACCTCCTGCTGGAGGGAGCTCTTCGCCTGCTCGAAGCTGATCGGCTCGTACTCGCTGCGCTCGACGAGCTGGAGGATGGTGCAGCCGAAGGGCAGCTCGATCACCGGGGTCACCCCGCCGGGCTCGAGCGTCGCCATCGGCGTCTTCATCCAGCCGGCCAGGCTGTCGGTATGGAGCCAGCCGATGTCGCCGCCCTGTTGCGGGGCGGCCGCGGAGATTTCCTGCGCGAGAGTCTCGAAGGGCTCTCCCTTCTCGATGCGCGCATGCGCGTCGCGCGCGATCTTGCACGCGGTCGGGACGTCCCGTGGAGTGTCCTCGCCGCCGAGCACCAGGATCTGGCGCACGTGCAGCGTCTCGCCGCCCTGCGGCTGGCTGGTGTAGAGCTCGTCGTAGAGCGCGTGGAGCTCGCGCTCCTCCACCTGGACTTGCGAGCTGACCATCGTGCCGATCACCTTCTGGCGCTCCATCTCGGCCTTGATCCGCGACCGGTATTCGTCCCAGCCGACGCCGTGGGAGGCGAGGCTCGCACGCAGCTGCTCGAGCGAGAGGCCGTTCTCGTTTGCGATCCCCTCGATCGCCTTGTCCACGTCCGCTTCGGGTATCTGGAGCTGGGCGTCCTTGACCACCTGGGCCAGCAGACGCCGCTCGATCAGCTGCTCCAACGCCTCGGCGCGCAGCTTGGCGATCTCGCCCGCGGGAAGCCCCTGCTCGCGTGCCTGGGCCTCGATCGGACCGACGAGCTCCATCACCTCCGAGACCAGCACGATCTGGGTCCCCACCTGGGCGGCGATGCCGTCCACGACGGCCTCGTCGGCGCCCGCTCCGGGTGCGAGCAGCGCCAGCAGGAGGCAGAAGCTCGGAGCGCGTCGCGGCATGCAGCGGGACCTCTCGAAAGCGATCGGCCGAGGATAGCCCGGGTCTCGCAAGGCGACGTGGGCAGCTACCCTGCGCCCGTGAGCTCGAGGCGCCGGAGTGCTCTCGCCGCACTCGCCGTGCTGCTGCCGCTCGGCCTCGTGGTCGCGCGCTGCACCCTCTCCTCCGAGATCCCCTTCGTGCGCCCAGGCCCCGACGCACCGTGGGTGATGGCGCCGCGAGCGGTCTCGGCCGCGCTCGAGCAGTGGGGGCGAAGAGATGTCCCGGTCACGAGCTTCGCGCACCACATCGAGCGCAGCGGCGCGGAGCCGGTCCGGTTGCACGTGCGCGCGCTGCGCGGCTTCGCGCTCTCGGTCAACGGCTCCGAGGTCGCGCGCGACGACGGCGCGCGCTGGCGCGAGCCGCGCGCAGTGGATCTGACGCGCTGGCTGCGACCCGGTGCGAACGAGATCCGGATCGACGTGGCCCGGGCGAGCGGCCCGGCGCTGCTCGAGGTGCGGGCCGACGGGGCCCCCGAGCTCGCGAGCGGCGCCGGCTGGAAGGTGCGGATCGACGCAGAACCCATCGGCGACGCGATCCCGGCCGACGACACGCGTCGCAACCCGGCGGCTCTCTCGGTCGAGACGCCGCTCGAGGCGGCGCGCCGCGTGGCCCTTGCGTGGATCCTGCTCTTCGCGCTCGGTGCCGGCGGCTGGCTCCTCGCCCGCCGCGCCGCTGCCGACCAGGCCGCCTCGCTCCCCGGCGTCGCACTCGCGCTCGCCGCGGCGGGCTGGGCCTTCGTGTTCGCGACCAAGGCGGCCCGGATCCCGGCGGCGGTCGGCTTCGACGCGCGCCACCATCTCTACTACGCCGCGTGGATCCGCGAGAAGCTCGCACTCCCGCTCGCGACGGACGGGTGGTCGACCTATCACCCGCCTCTCTTCCACGCGCTCTCGGCGCTCGCGCTGCCCGCGGCCGGTGAGCCCGTCGGCGCGGCGCTGAAGCTGCTTCCCTTCGCGGGCGGCTTCGCGGTGGTGCTCGCGAGCTTCCTGCTCGCGCGCCGTCTCGTGCCGGACGATGCGGTCGCACAGCTGCTCGCGGTCGGCTTCGCCGCGGTGCTCCCGCTGAATCTCTATAGCGCGGCCTACTTCTCGAACGAGCCGCTGCACGCGGGTCTCGCCGCGTTGGCGCTCTGGCTCGCTGCGGATGCGCTGTTGTCGAAGCGGCAGGGCGCACGCCGCGTCGCGTGGCTGGGCTTCGTGCTGGGACTCGCCGCACTCACGAAGTTCACCGCATTGCTGTGGCTGCCCGTCTTCGCGCTGCTGCTCGGCGCTCGCGCGCTTGCGATCGACCGCGCCGGGCCCGCGCGGGCGCTCGCGTGCTCGGCCGCACTGGTCGGCGTGGTGCTGCTCGTCGCCGGCTGGTTCTACGCCCGCAGCTGGGTGCTGCTCGGAGATCCGCTGATCGGAAACTGGAGCCTCCCGGGCGAGGAGCAGCGCTGGTGGCAGCAGCCCGGCTTCCACACGCCCGCCTACTACGCGCGCTTCGGCGAGGCGCTCGTGCACCCTTATCTGGCGGGCTTCCACTCGTTCTGGGACTCGCTCTATGCGACCTTCTGGGGCGACGGCTTCATCGCCGGCCGCACCGACCCCGCGCGGCGCCACGACTTCTGGAACTACGATTTCATGTCGGCTGGCTATCTCGCCGCGCTGCCAGCGACGCTGCTGCTCTGCGTCGGGGCGCTGCGCGCGCTGCGCCTCGCGGTGGCGGATGCGGATCCCGGCCGGCGCGCGGCGCACGCCCTGCTGCTGCTCTGCGTCTGGAGTCTCGCGCTGGCGTTCCTGTATCTGACGCTTCGCCTGCCCTTCTTCGCACAGGCCAAGGCCGCGTACCTGCTCCCGGCGACGCCCGCGTTCGCGGTCTGGTTCGCGCTCGGCATGCGAAGCGTCGATGGCGCGCTCGCCCGACGCGGGTGGAGCGCCGCCCGCGCCGCACTGGCCGGCTGGTGCGTACTCTGCGCGGGGACCCTCTTCCTGGGCGTCGCGGGGTAGGGTCATGCTACACATGCGCCAACGCCAACCCCACCCCGGCGAGGTCCCCTTGGTCGAAGGCCTGAGGCGCCTCGTCGAGCTCCAGAAGCTCGACGACGAGCTCGCAACGCTCGAGGAGGAGCACAAGGGGCTGCCCGCCCGCCGCGAGGCCTTTGCCGTCCAGCAGGCCGCGGCCGAGACGCACCTCGCCACGAGCCGCGAAGCGGTGCGCGCGGCCGAGGCCGGGCAGCGGCAGGCGGAGCACGACCTCCAGGATCGCGAGGCAGCCGTCGCGAAGCTCGAGGGCCAGCAGCACCAGGTCAAGACCAACGAGGCGTACACGGCGCTCTTGCGCGAGATCGATCGCGCCCGCGAGGCGATCTCGGGCTGCGAGACGCGCATCCTCGAGGCGATGGAGGCCGCGCAAGTCTGCGCCGAGGTGACGGCGGCGGCCGAGGCGGCAGCCAAGGCGGCGCGCGAGCGGGCCGAGACGGGAGCTCGCTCGCTGCTCGCCCGCGAAGGCGAGCTCACCGCTCGGATCGAGGTGCTCCGCGCCGAACGCGTCCCGGCGAGGGCGAAGGTCGAGCGCAGCCTGGCCGAGCTCTACGAGCGGATCGCCACCCGCAAGCGCCCGGCGGTCGTCATCGTGACGCGCCCCATCTGCACCGGCTGCCGGGTCGACATCCCACCGCAGATCTTCGTCGATCTTCAGAGCCGCAAGCGGGTGGTGACCTGCGAGCGCTGCCTGCGGATCCTGGTGCTGGCCGAAGCCTGAGCCCGGACGAGCGGGATCGGGACCCGAAAGAGCCGATGAAACACCGGTTTGCCGCGCAAGATGCGAGTGTTTTTCCCGCGGGAATCAATCTGCCGGAGACCTGTAAATTCACTTTCCAGGACGGCCGGTTGCGCCAGATCTCCGACGAGGAGATTTGCGCAAGTCGCCGCGCTGCCTCTGCTATGATGCGCTTCTAACGACGCGATGCCGCACTCGCCCGCGGCCGCTCACAGGCCGGAATGAAGAACAACGATCGTTACTGGGATTGCCTGGACCAGGCGATGGAGGCCTCCCACGGGGGGAGGACCGACGAAGCGCTGGCCTGGCTCGACGAGGCGCTGCGCGCGCACCCGGAAGGAGCCGAAGCCCACAACGGGCGCGGCGAGATCCTGTGGGACGAGGGCAAGATCGACGAGTCGCTCCACGAGTTCGAGCGGGCGATCATCGCCGATCCCAAGTTCGTGACGGCTCACCTCAACCGGGCCGAGCTGCTCGTCGAGGACCTCTCGGAGTTCGAGCAGGCGGTCACCCTCTGCGACGAGCTGCTGTCCGGAAACCCGGAGCTCCCGCGCCTCGATCGCGGCACCGAGGCCGAGGTCCACTACCTGAAGGCCAAGTCGGTCTTCTACCTCGACGATCTCGAGGGCGCCCTCTTCCTGGTGCGCCGGGCGCTCAAGACCGTCGGTGAGGTCTCGATCTACCGGGCCTTCGAGGGCCAGATCCTCTTCGAGCTCTCGCGTTTTCCCGAGGCGAAGCGGGTGCTCGAGACGGCGGTCGCGATGGATCCGGAGGCCGCACACGCGGTCTACCACCTCGGGCTCGTGCTCGAGCGCTTCGCGCCGGAGGGCGAGGCCGCGCGCGCCTTCGCCAAGGCCAATGCGCTCGATCCGGAGCGCTATCCGCTTCCGGTCGAGATCGAGGAGGCGGCGTTCCACAAGGCGGTGGCCGACGCCTTCGACAACCTTCCGCGCTCGATCCGCGCCTACGTCGAGGACGTGCCGCTGCTGGTCGAGGAGTTCCCCTCGCCCGAGCTGCTGGCCTCGGAGAATCTCTCGCCGCAGATCCTCGGAATCTACGTCGGCGTTCCGCGCACGGAGGCCGGCGCGAACGATCAGCCCGAGGATCTGACGCGGGTCATCCTCTACAAGCGGAACCTCGAGAAGGTCTGTCGCGACGAGGACGAGCTGATCGAGCAGATCCAGGTCACCGTGCGCCACGAGATCGGGCACCACCTCGGGCTGAGCGAAGAGGATCTCGAGGGTCTCGGGCTCGGCTAGTGTCCCGGCTCCTCGCGGAGCTGCGAGCGATCGTCGGGCCGGACGGGTGCCTCTCGCGCCCCGAGGAGCTCTTCGCCTACGAGTGCGACGGGCTCACGCTGCACACCGCGCGTCCATCCGCGGTGGTCTTCCCGCGCGCGCGCGAGCAGGTGCAGGCGATCGTGCGCTGCTGCCGCAGTCACGGCGTCCCCTTCGTCGCCCGCGGCGCGGGCACGGGCCTCTCGGGTGGTGCGATCGCGCTGCAGGGCGGCGTCGTCGTCGAGTGCTCGCGGATGAAGCGCATCCTCGCGATCGAGCCGCTCGACCGCTTCGCGGTGGTCGAGCCTGGCGTCGTGAACGTGGAGCTCTCGCGCGCGGTCGCGCCCTTCGACCTCTTCTACGCGCCGGACCCCTCGAGCCAGCTCGTCTGCACGATCGGCGGCAACGTCGCGGAGAACTCCGGCGGCCCGCATACCCTCAAGTACGGGACGACCACGAACCACGTGCTCGGCCTCGAGCTCGTGCTCCCCGACGGCGACGTGGTGGAGCTCGGGGGGCCGACGGGGGCGACGCCGGGCTACGACCTCGTCGGCGCCGTGGTCGGGAGCGAGGGGACCCTCGGCATCGTGACCCGTGCAACGCTGCGGCTCTCGCCGATCCCCGAGCGGGTGGAGACGCTGCTCGCGATCTTTGCGGACGTCGTGAGCGCCTGCCGGATGGTGAGCGGCATCATCGAGACGGGGCTCGTCCCGGCCGCGCTCGAGATCGTCGACCAGCGTACGATTGCCGCCGTCGAGGCCAGCGTGTACGCCGCGGGCCTCCCGACGGACGCGGGCGCCGTGCTGCTGATCGAGCTCGACGGGCCTTCACTTGCGCTCCCGCCGCAGATCGAGCGCATCCGCCGGCTCGCGGAGGAATCGGGCGCGCTGCGGATCGAGGTGGCGCGCGACGCGGCCGAGCGCCAGCGCTTCTGGCGTGCGCGCAAGGGTGCCTTCGGGGCGATGGGCCGCCTCGCCCCGGACCTCTACGTCCACGATGCCGTGGTGCCCCGCGCGCGCCTCCCCGAGGTGTTGGAAGAGATCTGCGCGATCGGAGATCGCTACGGCCTGCGGCTCTCGAACGTGTTCCACGCCGGAGACGGCAACCTGCACCCGAACATCTCCTTCGACCGACGCGACCCGGGTGAGCTCGAGCGGGTGATGCAGGCCGGCGTCGAGATCCTGCGCGCCTGCGTCGCCGTGGGCGGCGTGATCAGCGGTGAGCACGGGATCGGCTCGGAGAAGCGCGAGTACATGGGTCTGGTCTTCAGCGACGCGGACCTCGGCGCGATGCTGCGCCTGCGCGGCGCTTTCGATCCCGACGGCGTCTGCAACCCCGGGAAGATCTTCCCGACGACGCGCTTCTGCGCCGAGTCCAACCCGAAGGCCCGTGGCTACGACCGCGTGCCCTTCGCGTGATGCTCTCCAGCCACCACGAAGCGACGCTCCGCGCAGCGCTCGGAGCCGCGGCGTTCGAGCCGGGCGGAGACACGGGCCTCGAGGGAGTGGCCGCGGCCGCGACGCTCCACCCGGGCGACGCGGAGGCGCTTGCGCGAGCGGTGGGCGCGCTCGGCGCCTGCGGCCTCGCGGCGCTCGTGCGTGGCGGCGGCACGCACATGGAGCTCGGGAATCCGCCGCAGCGGACGGACGTCGTGCTCTCGACGCGTCGCATCGCGGGCGTGCTCGCTTTCGATCCGAGCGAAGGGGTCTGCCAGGTAGCCGCGGGCACGCCACTCGCTTCGCTTCGCGCGGAGGTGAACGCGGGGGGCTGGGAGCTGCCGCTCGATCCGCCCGGGCGCGGCTCCAGCGTGGGCGGCGCGCTGGCTGCCGCAGCGATCGGTCCGCGTGCGCTGGGCTTCGGCCTGCCGCGCGACCTCGTGCTGGGCCTCGACGTCGTGCTCGCCGACGGCACACCCACTCGCTGCGGCGGCCGCGTCGTGAAGAACGTGACCGGCTACGACCTCGCGAAGCTCTACACGGGATCGCTCGGGACGCTCGGGGTGATCGCGGCGGCCTGGCTGCGACTTCGGCCGCGTCCCGCGCGCGTGCAGGTGATGGAGGCGACTCTCGCCGGGGCCGATGCGGCACTCGGCCTCGGGCTCGCGGCCTCGCGCCTCGCGTCCGCACGCGCGGCGGCCGTCGCGCTGGGTTCGGACGGCTCCGCGCAGCTCGTGGCCGAGCTCGCCGGCGACGAGCCGGTCGTGGAGAGCGACTGCGCGTGGCTCGCCGCCGAAGCAGGCGCCCGCGAAGCGCCGAGCGCAGCGCTGGATCGGGTGCGCCTGCACCAGGCAGAGGGCCTCGGCCCCGGAGCGCTGCACTTCCGGGTGTCGCTGCGGCCTTCGCTCGCCGCCGGGGTCGCCGCGCTCCTCGGCGCGGCGGGCGCCTGCCTGCTCTTCTACCCGGGGCTCGGTCTCGCGTGGGCCTCGTTTCGCGGCGGCACAGACGCGGCGCTGGGCCCTGCCTTCGACGCGGTGGGCGCAGCGGCTCGCGCGGCGGGCGGCAGCTGGGTGCTCGAGCGCGCCCCGCGCACTGCGCGCGCGGGGCGCGACGCCTTCGGCGATCAGCCGCAGCTCGTCTCGCTGACCCGGGCCCTCAAGGCCCGCTTCGACCCGGAGGGCCTGCTGAACCCGGGCCGTCAGCTGGGGCACACATGAAGGATGCCGTGCCGCAGCAGCCGCCCTGCGCGACCGCGCCGGCCGGACGCTGGCCCGAGATCGGGCGTCTCTCGCTCGATTGCGTCCACTGCGGGCTCTGCCTCGAGACCTGTCCGACCTATCGCGAGACCGGGCGCGAGAGCTCTTCGCCGCGTGGCCGGATCTATCTGATGCGCGGCGTCGCGGAGGGCCGGATCCCTCTCGGCGAGACCGTCGCCGAGGAGGCGTACTTGTGTCTCGGCTGCCGCGCCTGCGAGACGGCCTGCCCGTCGGGCGTGAACTTCGGCGCGATGCTCGAGCTCGCCCGCGCCGAGGTCGAGGACGCGGGACTGCGGCGCGGCCTCGGCCGCGCGCTCGAGCGGCTGGCGCTGCGAGGCCTGCTTCCGCACCGCCGCAGGTTGCGCGCCGCGATGACGCTGCTCGGGCTTGCGCAGCGCCTCGGGCTCGACCGGCTGCTCCGACCGCTCCTCCCCGCCGCGCTGCGCGACGCCCACGCGCTCCTGCCTTCCGTCCCCGCACTGCGCGAGCGGCGCGCGCTCCCGGAGCTGCTTCCGGCCCAGGGCGAGCGGCGCGGACGCGTCGGCTTCTTCGCGGGCTGCGTGATGGCGGAGCTCTTCGCGGACGTGAACGCCGCCACGCTGCGGGTGCTCGCGCGAAACGGTTTCGACGTGGTGGTTCCGCGCGCGCAGACCTGCTGCGGTGCGCTGCACGCGCATGCGGGCGACGACGCATCGGCTCACACGCTCGCGCTGCGCAATGCGCGAGCCTTCGCGGATGCGGGCGTCGAGCACGTGGTCGTGAACTCGGCCGGATGCGGGGCTGCGCTGCGCGATGCGGGTCGCTGGCTCCCCGGCGAGGGCGAGGCGCTCGCGGCGAAGATCCGGGACGTGAGCGAGTTCCTCGACGCGACGGGCCTGCGACCTCCGCCAGGGCGCGTCGATGCACGCGTCTGTTACGACGACCCCTGTCATCTGATCCACGGGCAGCGCGTGGCCGACGCGCCGCGCCGGCTGCTCGCCTCGCTTCCCGGGCTCGTGCTCGTGCCGCACGAAGACCCGGCCAGCTGCTGCGGTGCGGCGGGAATCTACAACCTGACGCATGGCGAGATGTCGCGAGCGGTCCTGAAGCGCAAGATCGCATCGCTCGCCGAGGCGGATCCCGACCTGATCGCGACCGGAAATCCGGGTTGCCTGATGCAGCTGCGCGCCGGCGCGCGAGCGGCCGGCCTACGCGCGAGCGTCGTGCATCCGATCGAGCTCCTCGACCGCGCCTACCGGTAGAGGAAGGAGTCCGGGGTCTCGCGGGGCTCGCGGAAGCGCGGGAAGGCTCCGAGCGAGAGATCCGAGAGCGAGCCGCGCAGCACCAGATCGAAGGGAAGCACCGAGTCGCGCGAGCGCACCATGCCGTAGCGCTCCCGCATGCCCCGGTAGGCGTAGCTCGAACGGGCCGCGGGCCGCATGTCGATCTGGTCGGCGAGGCCGAGACGCAGGCGCTCGAAGAAGGCGTCGCGGTCCGCATCGGCGACGATCGCATCGTCCGCGTCGAGGAGCGAGTTGCGGAAGGAGGTCTCCTCGAGGATCGACACCACGCGCGCCATCTCCTCGGGATCGAGCTGCTCCCGCTCGGCGCGCGGCGCTGCTTCGGGATTGCCGTCGGCCGCGAGGTAGTTCACCTCGACGACGCTCCCGCCGAGGAGCACCACGCCCTCCGGATGGAGCTCCCCGTTCGCCGACTTCTCATCGAGGAGCTCCGGGCGCAGGCCCAGGCCCTGGGTCCACGCAACCACCGGGTTCTCTAGGAGGAAGCCGCGTGAGATGCGGACGCGCTGCGGCGTCGCCTCTTCCACCTCGCGGCGCGCAAGCCGGCCCGCTTCGCGCCCGGCGCGGGTCTCGGGCAGGTCGCGGGCGATCTGTCGATACATTCCGTTGCGCAGCGCGCGATCCCGCTCGCGAGTCGCGCCGTCGAGCCACTGCCGGGCGGCCGCCTCGCGAAGCTCGTCCATCTCCTCCGGGTCTGCGTCGGGGTGCTCCTCGGCCAGCCGCAGCGCGGCCAGATGGTTGCCGCGGCCCTCCTCGTAGTCCTCGAGCCAGTCGGCAAGCGCTGGCGCGTGTGGGCCTTCCGGCCGACGCGCCAGATAGCTGCGCGCGCTGCGCGCGATGGCGCGCTCGGTGCCGAGAGACGGGGCCCACGGGAGCTGGATCAGGCGCACCGGCATCGAGAACAGGCTCTGGGCCATCGCCGGCAGCTCCACCAGCCACTCGAGCGGGCGCGGCAGACGGCGCTCGCGCGGCCCTCCGGCGAAGGGGCCTACCAGGACCCATTTTGCGCGGGCTGCCCAGTGGGAGACCCGGGCGCGCCGAAACGCGCGATGGGGATTCGACTCCGGGTCGTAGACGAGCGCGGCCGCATGACGCGCCATGTTCGATCGCTCGGGGTCGGCCGAGGCCAGCGCCTCGAGCTCCTTCCACATCGCATCTTCCTGCCCGAGCTCGCCGAGTGCGATGGCGCGCGCGTAGCGCGCCTCGTCCGCGATCGCTCCCCGGGGCTGTGTCGCCTCGATCTCGCGCGCGGCCAGGATGATGTCGCCTCGAGGCCGCAGCAGCGCAACGGCGAGCGCCCGCTGTGCCGCCGCATCGCTCGCGGGGTCGAGGTCGGGGGGGCTCTGCAGGCTGCGGCGCTGCTTCTCGCGCGTCTCGAGCAGGCCCGCGCCGGCGGCATTGCGGAGCTGCGTCGCCTTCGGGTCCTCGGGCATGCGCCGCAGCGCGCGGTCCGCGTGGACCAGCGCCAGCGGGTAGCGATCCTCGTCGAGCGCCTGCTCGGCGACCCGGAGGTCGCGATCGCGCTGCGTTCTCTGCCAGCGCCACTCGGCGGCGGCCACCGGCGCTTCGAGCGCCTCGGCCTCGGGCGCATCCGGATGCATCGCCTGGTAGGTCTTCCAGTGGGCGAGCGCCTGGCGCTGACGAAGTGGAAGCGGCTCGCGCGCGTGCAACGCCAACGCGTAGTTCACCGCAGACTGTGCGAGGCGATAGGGAGCGAGCGTGAAGGTCGTGATGGAGGTGCCGAGCGGCTCGGCCACCGCGTTGAAGGCCCGACCAAACTCGAGCAGCCAGTCTTCGCGCAGGCGGGTGGTCGCGAGCTCGAGCGGGTCGTCCTCCTCGCTGATCTCGAGTCGTGCACGCAGCGCTGGGTCTAGATCGCCCCGATCGAGCAGCTCGCGGGTGGCCGAGCGGTAGGCCCGCGGGTCGTTCAGCGCGGCATTCGCGAGATCGACCGCGGCCGGGACGAGACCGGTCGGGGGCTCGTCGGCGGCTTCGAGCACCGTGTCGATTGCCTCGAGGCGGTGCACCGCGCGCTCCGCCAGGTCGGCGCGGGAGAGCAGCGCCGCATGCGCCACCTCGACGGCCGTGCGGTCGGCGGCGTCAGGAACCATCGGCGCAAAGCGCAGATCGCGCAAAAACGCCGTCTCCGGCGGCGCCCCCGCCGGCGGCGTCGCGCACCCGAAGGCAGCGGCGGTGAGTGCTGCTGCAAGCACAAGCGAAGCGCGAGGCCCGAGTAGAGCAAGCGAAGCGCGCAGCGAGCCGCAGGCGAGCGGAGGCGAGCACAGCCGCTCGCTTCGACTCATCGTTGTCGGACGTGCGCGCAGCGAGCCGCAGGCGAGCGGAGTGGGCTGCCAGCGTTCGAAACGAGCCCTCGTCCTGGAACTAAGGCGTAAAGCGGTCATGATCCACTCGGAGTGCGAAGGCGAGGAAGGCCTCGAGCCGTCGCGAGGCCTCGATCTTCTCGGGCCGCCCGTCCTGCTCTGCCACGGTCTCGTAGAGGCGCGACGCCGAGTCTACCAGTTCCTGGAAGCGGGCGGGGTCGAAGAGGAGTCCCTGGGGCGGGTTCGCCTCGACGTACTCGACGGCGAGGTCTTCGTAGAGGCGCGCGAGGGCGAGGATGTGGCGGCTCGTATTCTTGCTGTCGCGGTGCCGCGTCACGACCCGCTGGAGCTCGGCGGATGCGCGCACGTCCCCGTCGGGAAGGGCCTTGCGCAGCGCTGCGAAATACTGCGCCCGCGCCACGTCGGTGCGCTCCATCTCCTCCTGCACGACGGGCTCGAAGTGACTCGCGTCCACCTCCTGCGCCAGCGACTCGAGCCGCGCGGTGCGGTCGTCGAAGCTGAAGATCACGCGCGCGAGCTCCACCTCATCGACTCGGGCCGTCGCATCGGAAACCTGACCGAGGTCGATGCCGATGGCGGCGGCCTCCGCGAGCGCGTCGCAGATTCCCGCGCTCTCGAGGGCGTCCGCGGCGAGTTCCGGGTCCAGGTCGGCCGCGAGGTGATACTCGCCGGACGCGAGGTCGAAGGCGCGCAGCCGCTCGAGCGAGCGACCCTTGGCGAAGGCGATCACGCCGTCGAGGTGACCCGCCTGGAGCGCATCCGCGTGCACCCGCTCCATGCTCTCGAGGCGCAGCAGCGAGCTTCGGTAGACGTTGCGGCCGGTGAAGTCCCGCGCCGGCTCGAAGCGATAGGTGTCGTCCGGCACGTGGGAGCGCAACACCGCAACGACCTCGAGCACGTTCTCGACCGGGCGGTAGCGGGGGTCCGGCTCCGGGGTCGACGCACACGCAAACGCCGCGAATGCGGCGCAGAGCACTCCGCTCGAGCGGAAGGGTCGACCCATGACGCGCAGCATACCCGATGGTCGGTACGGCTCGGGCGTGCGCGGTGATCGACATTGTCGGGGTAAAAAACCCCCAAATCTGATTATCGAGTGCTCGCGACGCGGCGTTTTCGGCCGGCCTGCTTCGGCCGCAATGCGACCGCGTTCAGCATCTTCTCCGTCGCGATCACCGCAGCAGCGAGCTGATCGGAGTCGACGCCGAGGGTCGAGAAGGTGCGCTCCGGGTCCTTTTCCGAGCGCCAGCTGATCACCGTCTCGACCAGCGCGGCCGTTCGACCACCCGGGGGGATCCGCACCCGGAAATCCACCAGGCGTGGTACGTCGAGCTTCAACGCGCGCGCGGCCTTCTTGAGCGCGTTCATGAACGCGTCGTAGCCGCCGTCCCCGGTCGCGTGGCCGCGCGCGCGACGCCCGCGGTAGCGGAGTTCGACCGTCGCCTCGGGGCTCTGGTCGTTAGCGACGTGAACCTCCCACGCACCGACCCGTACCGGCTGCTTGCCGGGCGACTTCAGCACGTCGGCGATGATGTAGGGAAGATCCTCCACGCTCACCGTGTGCTTCTTGTCGCCGAGCTCGGTGATGCGCGCGAGCACCGGCTCGCGCTCGGCCGGCGTGAGCTCGATCCCGAGCGCGCGGAGATTGTGCTCGAGCGAGGCCTTGCCGGAGAGCTTGCCGAGTGCGTAGCGGCGCTGCTGGCCGAAGCGCCCCGGTGCGACGCGGCTCGCGTAGAGGTCGCCCTTCATGTCGCCGTCGGCGTGGATCCCGGCCGTCTGCGTGAAGACGTCGCGCCCGACGATCGGCGCGTTGGCCGGCACGTCCTTGCCGCTGAAGGTCTCGACGAGGCGCGAGACGGCCGCCAGGCGCGTCTCGTCGACGCCGGTGCGCAGCTCGGTGTGGTCGTGGATGGCGGCCACCGCCTCGGCGAGTCGCGTGTTGCCCGCGCGCTCGCCCATCCCGTTCACGCTGGTGTGGATGCCTCGCGCGCCAGCGCGCACCGCCGCGAGGCAGTTCGCGGTGGCGAGCCCGTAGTCGTTGTGGGCGTGGAACTCGAAGCAGAGCTGTGGCCAGGTGGCGGTCATCAAGCCCACGTAACGGGTCACGTCCTCCGGGCCGAGGTGGCCCAGCGTGTCGGCGAGATAGATGCGCTTCACCCCGCCGCGGCGGAGCGTCTCGACCATCGCGAACACGTAGTCGAAGGAGTCGCGCACGCCGCTCGACCAGTCCTCGAGGTAGGCGTTTACCAGCAGCCGCCGTCTCCGGGCGTTCGCGAGGGTCTGCTCCGCGGAAGCGCGGTGCTCCGACGGCTGCATGCGCAGCTGCATCCGGCAGTGGCGCTCCGAGCCCTTCGTGAGCAGGTTCAGCACCTTCCCGCCGGCGCTCGCGATCCAGTCGACGGATTGGCGGCCGTCGCAGTAGCCGAGGATCTCGACGCGCGGGAGCATCCGCTCGCGCCGGGCCCAGGCCGCGATCCGGCGCACCGCCTCGAGCTCGCCGGCCGAGACGCGGGCTTGCGCGATCTCGATCCGATCGACGCCGACGTTCGTGAGCAGGAGCCGCGCCAGCTGGAGCTTTTCGGCGGGGGTATACGCCACGTCGGGGGTCTGCTCCCCGTCGCGGAGCGTCGTGTCCATCACCTCGACGTGCCTGGGATCCCCGCGCCGCATGGCGGCCGACGGTACCGCGTTCCCGGTACACTCGCGCGCCGTGACCCCCGACCCGCATGCACTCGAGGTGGCGCCCGTCGACGCGGGCCGCCGCCTCGACGTCTTCCTCGCCGAGCGACTTTCGCTCTCGCGTTCCGAGGTCCGCCGCCTGCTCGGCCGCGGCGTCGTCAGCGTCGACGGCCGATCCGTCGCCGAGTCCGCCAAGGGGAGGGTGCTCGCCGCGGGCTCGCAGGTAGCCGTCGCAGCCTTCGCGCGGCCGGAGGAGCGCCGCGCGCTCCCCGATCCCGACGCGCCGCTCGTGGTGCTCGCGTCCGGCCCCGGCTGGCTCGCCGTCGACAAGCCCGCTGGCGCGCCGGTGCATCCACTGCGCGAAGAGGAGCGCGGCACCGTGCAGAACGCGGTCGCCGCGAGGCATCCGGAGCTCTTCGGCGTCGGAGAGGGAGGCCTGCGCAGCGGCGTCGTCCATCGCCTCGACGTCGATACCTCCGGCGTACTTCTCGTGGCGACCGCCGAGGCCGCTTGGCAGCGCTTGCGCGAGGCCTTTCGGGCCGGTCAGGTCGAGAAGGTCTACCGGGCGTTGGTGCGCGGCCACATCGAGAAGGCCGGCTGGTCGGAGCTCCCGCTGGTACTCGCGAGCCACCGGCCGGCGCGCGTGCGCGTTGCCCCCCGCGGCGAGCGGGGGGCACGGCTCTGCGTGCTCGGCTGGCGTCCGCTCGAGCGCTTCGCCGACGCAACCCTCGTCGAGGTCCGCCCGCGGACCGGCTTCCTGCACCAGATCCGCGTCGTCCTGGCCCACGCAGGCCACCCGATCCTCGGCGATCGGGTCTATGCAGACGCCGCGACCGCGGCCGCTGCGCCGCGCCATCTGCTGCACGCGAGCGAGCTCAGCTTCGAGGAGGTGGCCGCCGCGAGCCCGGATCCCCCGGACTTCGCGAGCCAGCTCGGACAGCTACGCGGCTAGTGCCCCGAGCGGTCGGCTGCGTCGCGCGCTCGGGTGGTGGAGCTCCGAGCGAACTCGATCGGACGCGCAGGCAGGTCCGGGTCGAGCGCAGCGCCGATGCACGCGGCCCAGTCCGGGTGGATCTCGCAGCCGGGGTGGCCGTAGGCGGGGACCCGGAAGGTGGGGTCGAGGGAGCGCGGGTGCGCGCAGTCGACCGGCGCGATCCCGTGGGCGGTGAGCCAGCGGAAGTAGTGGCGACGCGCCTCGGGCCGCGCCTCGACAATCGCGACGGAGCTTCCCGACGTGAGGAATCCAACGAGCCCGGACGACGAAGTCTCGCGTCAGCGCTTGCGCAGCAGCGTCAGGCCATCGGAGATCGGGAGCATCACGCACTCGACGCGAGCGTCGGCGGCGACCAGGTCGTTGAAGGCGCGGATCGCCACGGTTTGCGGATCGTCGACCGCCGGATCGGCGACGCGCCCCATCCAGAGCACGTTGTCGACCAGGATCAGCCCGCCCGGGCACAGGCGCACGAGGATCTCCTCGTAGTACGCCGGATAGGAGGGCTTGTCGGCGTCGATGAAGCCCATGTCGAAGCGCGGCTCGACCGGAAGCGAGCGCAGCGTCTCGAGCGCCGGGCCGAGGCGCAGCTCGATCTTCTTCGCGACGCCGGCGCGCTCCCAGTGGCGACGCGCGATGGCCGTCCACTCCTCGCTCACGTCGCAGGCGAGTAGCTGTCCGTCGTCGGGGAGCCCGCGCGCGATGCACAGAGCGGAATAGCCGGTGAAGGTTCCGACCTCGATCGCGCGTTTCGCGCCGATCGCGCGCGCGAGCAGCGTCATGAAGGCGCCCTGCTCGGGAGCGATCTGCATCATCGCGATGGGCCCGAGGCGCGCGGTCTCCTCCGCGAGATCGCTGAGCACCGGGTCCGGCGGCGTGCCATGGGCCACGAGGTAAGCGTGGATGTCGGGAGCGAGCTGAAATGACTTGGGGTTGCTCAAGCTCGGGACCTCAGCTGCAGGCGCATCGCGATGGCCTTCTCGTCCTCGGCCTCGGGGATCATGCCCTTGCTCTGGTAGAGAATCGAGAGGTTCGTGTGGCTCAACGGATCGTCGGGCTCGAGCTCCGCGAGGCGCTTCGCGGCGGTGATCGCGCGGTCGAGATCGCCCCGGTAGCGCCAGGCGACGGAGAGCCCGTTCCAGGCGAGGGCCAGAGCCGGATCGGCCTCGATGGCGCGCTCGTAGAGGCTGATCGCGCGCTCGAAGCGGTCGTTTGCGAGCTGGCGCAGCGCCTCGCGGACGAGTTGGCGGGCCTCGAGGGATCTCGCGCTGGCCGGCCGCTCCACCTCGGGCGCGCGGATTTCGTCAGCCGCTGTCGGCGCGGCGGTGGGGGACGTCGCCCGGCCGATGCGCCGGAGCAGCACGGCGATCTCGCGACCGGTCTGGAGGTCGCGAGTCTCCTCGGCGACCTGTGCCGCATGCTCGAGCACCGCGAGGGCCTCCTCGCTCCGCCCCGCCTCGAGCAGCGCCCGGCCGAGGTCGCGATGCGCCGCGCTGTAGGCCGGGCGCAGCTGCACCGCCTCGCGCAGCGCGTCCGCCGCCTCGGTCGCGCGCCCGAGTGCGAGCAGCGTCTGGCCGAGGCCGAACCAGGTGACCTCGTCCGCGCGGTCGCGCGCCAGGATCTCGCGCATCCGCGCCGCGCGCCCCTCGAGCCCGTCGGCTTCGGCCCGCACCATGCCGGCGAAGCTACCGAAGCCAGCAGCCCGACCCAAACGCGCCCGCTCCACCCCCGCTTGCGGTGGCGGCGCTAGGCTTTTTTCCAGCCGAGATGCCCTCACTACGCCGCGCACTCTTCGAGCGCCTCTTCCTGAACCTCGCGGCCGTGCTGGGTCTCTTCCAGGCGCTGCTCTTTCAGTGGGCGACGATCGTCGTCGCGGGGGGCGAGGGGCTTTCGGCCTTCGGGTTCGCTCTCCTCGCCAGCATGTTGGTGGCGGTCAATGCGCTCGCCGTGCACCCCGTTCGACGCGCGGTCCGGCGACAGGACGGGATCGGCCGGCTCGCGCGCCTCTACGTCGATGCCGCTGTCGCCGCGATGTTCCTCGGCGCGACGCTCGCGGTGGCGGGAGCCGCGTCGCTGCTGCTCGCGGGGCTGCTCGGTGTGGTGGGTGCCGCGCCGGGTCTCGCAACGCAGGCCTTCCACGCGGCGAGCGCCGCCGCCGTCGCACTCGTCGGGGGAGCGCTCGCCTGGGGCTTCACCGGCGGTCAGGCGCGCATCGATCACACCTGCGTGCGCCTCGAGGTTCCGGGGCTCGCGCCGGCGCTCGCGGGGCTGCGCATCGTGCAGGCGACGGACCTTCACATCGGCAACCGCCTCGAAGGCGCGCGCCTCGACGGGATGATCGATCGCATCAACGCGCTCGATCCCGACGTCGTGGTGCTGACTGGAGACCTCTTCGATTTCGATCCAGCCTGCGTCGAGGACGGGGCGCGCCGACTCGGCCGCCTGCGGGCTCGCCACGGCGTCTACGCGATCCTTGGCAACCACGACATCCGGACCGGTGCCGAGCTGGTGGCTCGCGGACTCGCCCGCTTCGCTCCATCGCTGCGCCTGCTTCGCGACGAGAGCGTGCGGCTGCCCGTGGCGGAGCCGCTCTACCTCGCGGGTGTCGAAGATCCGGGCAACGACTGGTCGGCGCGCGACGTGGAGCTCCCGGCGCTCGTGCGCCTCGCAGGGGCTCGTCCGACGGACGGTCCGACGCTGCTTTTGATCCATCGGCCGGAGCTCTTCGGGCAGGCCGCGCGCCTCGGCTTCCCGATCGCGATCGCGGGCCACACGCACGGCGGGCAGCTCGCGCTCCCGACGCCGGGAGGCCACTGGAATCTCGCGAGGATCGTGACGCCCTTCACGCGCGGAATCTTCCGCAGCGGCAAGAGCATCCTGTACGTGAACCGCGGCCTCGGCGTCGGCGGCCCCGCGCTGCGCGTCAACTGCCCCCGCGAGATCGCGACCCTGGAGCTCGTCCCGGGCCCCCGCGCTTGAACGACGCCGCCCCAGCGAGCGGTATCTGGCTACGCAAGCTGGTGATTCCCCAGTCGATTTCCAGGGTTGCGCAAAGCGACCTGCGAATCTGGTATAATCCGGCTGTTCGAGGACGTTATGTCACCGCAAGCATGCGCCGTTCCCCTCCCCATGAGTCATCACGGCTCCATGGAACCGGCGACCTCTTCCTGGACCTTCACCTAGCGGCGTCGAGCCGCCAGATCGCGTGAAGAAGGCGTGAAGAACGCCTCGCGCTCAAGTCAAAGTTCGCGCCCCGGGCACTCACATAGACAGGCCTGGCGGGACGCACGCCACCAAACCATCTCGAACCGGGAAACGGTCATGACACGCTCACTGGAACACTGCAACGCGCATCACGCCCGCGCGGCGCGCCGCCTGCCGCTCGGAGTCTCTTCGAACTGGCGCTACTGGGGGGAGGAGCGCACGCTCTACCTCGCACGGGCGCGGGGACCGCGCCTGTGGGACATCGACGGCAACGAATACATCGATTATCGGCTGGGCTACGGCCCGGCGATCCTGGGCTACGCGCACCCCGAGGTGGATGCCGCCGCCCGCGAGGGCATCGAGATCGGCGGCACTACCGCCGTCTCGACCGAGCGCGAGCTCGAGGTCGCCGATCGCATCGCAGCGATGGTGCCGTCGGCCGAGATGGTCCGCTTCGCGAACTCCGGGACCGAGGCCGTGATGGCCGCGCTCCGGCTCGCACGCGCCCACACCGGCCGCGATGCCCACCTGATGCTCGAGGGGGGCTTCCACGGCCTCTTCGATGCGGTCCTCTGGCGCACCGATCTGCGCGAGATCGACGGCCGCCTCGAGCCGGTGCTGATGCCGGAGAGCCAGGGCATTCCGAAGCAAGTGAAGCAGCTCGTGCACCAGGTCCTGCTCAACGACTGCGAACGTCTCGAGGACGCATTCCGCAAGCACGGCGACCAGCTCGCGGCGTTCCTGATCGAGGCGATCCAGGGCAATGCCTGCGGCATCCCGGCGTCGCGCGAGTTCCTCGAGACCGCGCGCAAGCTATGCGATCACCACGGCGTGGTGATGATCGTCGACGAGGTCAAGACCGGCTTCCGCGTCGCTCGGGGCGGCGCGCAGGAGCTCTTCGATCTGCGCGCGGATCTATGCACCTACGCGAAGGCGCTCGCGAACGGCTACCCGATCTCGGCGCTCGCAGGTCGCGCGGAGATCATGCGTCGCCTGGGCCCCGGTCTGCCGCAGGGCGGAACCTATGCCGCCCACCCGGTCTCGATCGCCGCCGCCGCGAAGACGCTCGAGATCATCCAGCACAGCGATGCGCTCGAACGGGTCGCGGCCTACGGAAAGCGCCTCCAGCAGGGGATCGGCGCGATCCTGACGCGACGGGAGATCCCGCATTGCTTCCTGGGTCATCCCTCGATGGGCGGGATCGTCCTGTCGTCGAAGCCGCCGCGCAACGTCCGCGAGTGGAGCCTCACCGACTACCCGTTCTACAACTCGATGGCCGCGCGTCTCAACGACCTCGGAATCCTCTGCGAGCCGGATTCCTGGGAGCCGTGGTTCATCTCGGCCGCGCACGACGACGCCTGTCTCGCGGAGACCTTCGAAAAGGTCGAGATCGCCGTCGATCAGACGCTCGCGGAGCGGGAGCGCGCAGCCCGGAGCGCGTGAGGAGCGCGTCTGCGGCCGAGCGCTGTCAGATCGCGCGCTCGAGGACGTCGACCAGGCGGTGGCGGCGGAAGCCCACCTTCTCGTAGGCGCGGACTGCCGTGCGGTTGGCCGGCGAGAGCATCAGCAGGGCGCTCTGCGCGCCCCTCTCGAAGCGCCGCGCGAGCGCCCAGCTCACCAGCGAAGATCCGAGACCGCGGTCGCGCAGCTCGGGAACGACGCCGACGTAGGCGACCCACACGCGTTGCGGCCAGTGGGTTTCGAGCTCCACGAAGGCGACCACGCGTTCGCCCTCACGGGCCACCCCGTGCTCGTGGCGTCCGTCCGCGAGCGCGCGCTCCATCGCCTCGGGGCTGCGCGGCTCGAAGCCACAGACGCCGTAGATCGAGAGGATCGCTGCTGCGTCGTCGGGGGTAGCCTCGCAGAAGCTGACGCCGGCCAGTGGTGACTCGGCGGCCTGCGACGTGTTGCAGCGCATCAGGAAGTGCTGGCGCACCGGGCGAAAGCCGTGGCTGGTGAGCAGCGAGTAGCCGGCGCGATTGCGGGTGCCGATCGCGGCGGTTGCGAGCGTGATCTCGAGCTCCTCCGCGAGTCGGAGCTCGGCGCGCAGCAGCTCGCCCCCGAGGCCGTGCCCGCGGGCGCTCCGCTTGACGATCGGACAGAAGAGGCCGGCCGCGCTCGCCTTCGGCAGGCGCAGGAAGCCCGCGAGTCCGAGTCGCTCGCCGTCGCCCGAGTCTGCGACGAGCAGGTGCTCCGAGGGCTCGATCCCGAAGCGCTCGAACTCGGCGAAGAGCTCGTCCTCGCTCTCCCAGTAGGGGTTCAGCACGAAGTCGTTCTCGCCGCGGGCGCACCAGGCGGAGAGCTCGACGAGCGCCGCTGCGTCGGCGGGCTGGAAGGGCCGGATCTTCATCCCTGGGCCTCCGGCACCAGTATGCGCCCCTTCAGCTGGAACCGCCCACGCGGCGGCGGATCGCCTGGACGAAGTGCGCGAAATCGGGGCCCCTGCCGCGAAGGATCTGGAAGTAATGGTCTCCGTCGTCCTTCACCAACAGCTTCACCTTCTGCCCGGCGAGCACCTGCTCGAGCGCTTCGCCCTCGCGCGGCGGGTGATCCATGCGCGCGAAGACGCGGCGCCCGTCGATTGCGAGCAACGCGACGTGGACGGGAGGCCCCCCACTTGCGGTGACGTGGATCGTGGTCGCGGCCTCGACGGTCGCCTGCGCTCCGTGCAGCCCCGAGGCCGGAGCGCGGTCGGGTCGGCGTTGGCTCGCTTCGAAGTGCAGGCGCGGCGCCGGCACCGCCGCACGGCGTCTTCGACTCGAGCTGGACTCGAGGATGGTCACGTAGTTGTTGTTGCCCGGCCCGCCGACCGATTGACAGATCCCGATCTTTGCAGCGGGGACCTGCGCGCGGCGGTTCGGGAAGCGGTCGGTGATCTGAAGGTAGTTCTCGGCGATCTGGAAGAGGCCCGTGCCGCCGACGGGGTGTCCGCGCGCCTTGAGCCCCCCCGAGAGGTTGGTGGGGAGGCGCCCGCGCAAGCCCGTCACCGGGTGTTCCAGGGGGCTCGCCGGATCGCGTCGCAGGTCGCCGACGAGCTCCTCGATCACCCGACCCGGATCGGAGAGCCCGAGATCGACGAGCCCGATCGGGAGCAGGCTGTTGAAGGCGTCGTGGACCTCGACGACGAGGCCCTCGAGCTCGCGCGGGTTCGCGATGCCGGCGCGCCAGTAGGCGATGCGCGCCGCCTGACGGGTGGCGTCGAGGCAGGTGAGCTCCGCCCGGTCGAGGATCGAGGAGGTCTCGGTCGCGGATCCGAGACCCGCGACGCGCACCGCCTGCGGCCGCGAGGTCAGGATCACGGCCGCCGCGCCGTCGCAGATCGGCGAGCAGTCCTTGCGGCGCAGCGGCGTCGCCACGGGAAGGTTCTTCGCGGGATCGAAATAGGCCTCGAGGGGCTCCGGGCGGCCGAAGAACGCGGCCAGGGGATTCTGCGAGCCGAGCGCATGGGCGCGCACCATCAGGCGCGCGAGCACGTCCGCCACCGCCTTGCCGCGGATGCGCTGTTTGCGAAACCAGGCCTGCGTGATCAGCGCAATCAGCGCGGGCATCGTGAAGCCGAAGCGCCGCTCCTCGGGGTCGATCGTCTTCGACATGATCGCGGTGGCGACCTCGGTGGTCACCATCTTCATCCGCTCTCCTGCGAGCACGAGAACGCTCTCGTAGTCGCCGGAGGCGATCTTGTAGTAGGCCTCGTGCAGGGCCGCGGCCCCGGTGGAGGAGGCCGTCTCGCTGCGCACGGCGGGAATGCCGGTGAGCCCCAGGCGGTCGGCCACCTTGGCGGCTACGTTGGCGCGGTTCTCGAACTCCTCGCTGTCCATGATTCCGACCTGCAGCGCGTCGAAGCTGCGGACCGGGGAGTCCTCGAGGGCGCGGCTGTAGGCTTCGGAGAAGAGATCGAAGACCGAGGCGAAGATCCGGCCGGTGAGATCGACCTTGGTGAGGCCTACCGATGCGATGTAGACCTCCTTCGCCATCGCTCGTGATGATAGCCTAGGGGCTGGGGAGGTCTGTGCATGCGCCGGTTCCGCCGCTTGCTGGTGGTTGCAATCCTGATCGGGCTGGCCGCGTGGGTGCTGCTTCCGCCCCGGGGTGTGCAAGTCGAGCCCGGCAGCATCCTGCTGCTCGATCTCGAAGGCGACTTCGTCGAGGCGACCGAACCCAGCTTCTGGTCGCGGCTGCTCGGAGGCGGGCGTCGGCCCTTCGTCGGGATCCTCTCGGAGCTCGCGAAGGCGCAGCGAGACGACCGGCTGGCGGCCGTGGTGCTGCGCATCCGCACTCTCCCGATCGAATGGGGGATGGCGCAGGAGCTGCGTGAAGCCATTGCGGAGCTGGCCGCGAAGCGGCGAACGATCGCCTACCTCGAGGTGGGCGCGCTCGCGGCGAATCGGGAGTACTTCGTCGCGACCGGGGCGCCCGAGATCGTCGTGGCGCCGGGCGCCACGAGCCCGGTGATGGGGCTCGCCGCGGAGTTCCTCTTCCTCGGCGGCCTGTGGGAGAAGATCGGGGCGGGCGTCGAGACGATCGGGAAGGGCGAGTACAAGAGCGCGGCGGAGACCTTGGCGGGAACCAGGATGTCGCCCGCGCACCGCGAGATGGCGACCGCGATCCTCGACTCGACCTACGCCGCCTTCGTCGATGGGATCGCGAGCTCGCGCGAGCTCACGCCCGAGTTCGTGCGCGGCGTGATCGACAGCGCTCCGGTGGCGCCGGAGGAGCTGCGCGGCCTCGGGCTCGTCGACGGGGTTGCCTTCCTCGACGAGACGATCGCGGGGATCGGCGATGGCCCCGTCGTGGAGGGCGAGAGCTACCGCGGGGTCGATCCCGCGAGCGTGGGCTTCGACCCGGTGGCGCGCTTCGCGCTGGTCTATGGCTCGGGCGGCGTGGTGATGGGCAAGAGCGACGCCACTTCGAGGAGCCCGATGCTCGCCTCGGACGACGTGAGTCAGGCGCTCGAGGACGCCGCCGAGGACCCGGAGATCGCGGCGATCATCTTTCGCGTCGACAGCCCCGGCGGCTCGCCGCTGGCATCGGACATCGTCTGGCGCGCGGCCGTTCGCGCCAAGGAATCCGGCAAGCCGCTGATCGCGTCGGTCTCGAACGTGGCGGCCTCCGGCGGCTACTACGTGCTCGCCGGCGCCGACGAGATCCTGGCGTCGCCGGCCAGCCTCGTCGGCTCGATCGGCGTCTTCGTGGTGAGGCCCGTCCTCGGCGGGCTGCTCGACAAGCTCGGGATCGGCTACGAGTCGATGACGCGCGGGCGCTACGCCGACATCCTGGTCTCGACCCAGCCGCTGAGCGAAGGCGGGCGCGAGCGCATGCACGCGGAGCTCGACGCGATCTACGACACCTTCCTCGATCGCGTCGCAGGCGGGCGCGGTCTCTCGCGGGAGGAGGTGCATGCCGTCGCCCGGGGCCGGGTCTGGACGGGGGCCGAGGCCATCGACATCGGCCTCGTCGATTCGCTGGGCGGCCTGCGCGCGGCCGTCCGGCGCGCCAAGGAGCGTGCGGGGATCCAGGCCGACGCCGACGTGGCGCTCATCCCCTACCCGGAGCCGCGCTCGCTCGTCGAGCAGCTCGACGAAGCGTTCCAGCAGGCGGCGGTGCTCGCGATGCCCCGGCTGCCGGCGCTGCTCCAGGATCTCGAGCCGCTGCTGGGCGCATGGTCGTCCGACGAGCCGCTCGCGCTCCCGCCCTTCCTGGTCAGGATCCGCTAGAGGGGGCCCCGATGAAGCTCGAGAAGTCCTTCGACGTTCGCTGCGCTCGCGACGCGGCGGTTGCCGCGGTGGCCGACGAGGAAACGCTGCTCGAGCTCTTCCCGGATGCGAAGTGCGAGATCGTCTCGCGGCAGCCCGGTTGCACCACCGTCCGCACCCACTACCGCGTGCTCGGCCAGGACGGGACGGCGACCTTCCATTTCCATTTCGAGCCGAGGGGTGGGCTTCGTTTCGAGAAGGTGTGCGACGGGCGGGTGTGGCGGCAGCTCGAGGGGGCCGTCTCCTTCGCGGCGCGCGGAGCCCGTACCCGGGTGCGGATCGAGATGGAGGGTCGCACGAAACCCTTCGTCCCCGAGCTCGCGATCCGAAGCCCGCTGCGCGATCAGCTCGACAAGATGGCGAGCGCCCTTCGCGAGCGCCTCGAGGGCCTCTAGCAGGTGCCCTTCGTCACTGCCTCCGATGGCGTCCTGCTCTACACCGAGACACACGGCGAGGGCCCGCCGATCCTGCTCTCGTGCGCCCTCAATACCACTCACGAGAACTGGCGCCCACAGGTCGAACCCTTCGTCCTCGCCGGTTACCGCTTGCTCTTGTGGGACTACCGGGGCCACGGCCTCTCGGACGCGCCCGAAGACCCCGCTGCCTATTCGATGGAACGCGTCGTCCTGGACCTCGAGCAGGTCCTCGATGCGCTCGCGCCCGGGACTCCGGTGGTACTCGGCGGGCTCTCCTTCGGAGGGCTCGCCTCGCTCCACTTCGCGCTGCGCCACCCGCAGCGGGTCCGGGCGCTGCTGCTCGTCGACACCGGGCCGGGCTTCAAGAACCCGGAGGCGCAGCGGCGCTGGGAAGAGTCCGTCGAGCGCACCGCGAGCTATCTCGAGCGCAAGGGCCTCGAGGCCTTCGTCGCGAGCCGCGCCGCGGAGAGCCTCGTCGGGCGGCGGCCCGA
>CAYPSI010000073.1:0-2066 GCA_964413375.1 uncultured Spirochaetales bacterium
TCGGCTACCACCTCGAGCAGGCCTGCCGCTACCGCGCCGAGCTGGGTCTACCCGACGATGACGAGCTGGCCGAAGCGGCGCGACGGCGCCTGATGGCCGCAGGTCGCCGGGCATTGATCCGGCAGGACTACGGCGCCGCCGTCAGCCTGCACGAGCGTGCCGCCGCGCTCGTGCCCGTCGGCGAGATCGACCTCGCCCTCGAGACCGACCTCGTCGACGCCCTGTTCTGGGTAGGCAGGGGCGGCGAGGCACTCCGGCGCGCGCGCTCCCTCGCAGCGCGGGCTTCGGCCGCGGAAGATCGCGTGGGTGAGCTGTGTGGGAGACTCAAGGAAGGCGTCCTTCTTCTCTCCCTGGAGCCGGAGGAGGGTGCCCTCGAGCGTTTGGCCGCGCTCGTCAATCACGCGTTGTCCGAGCTTGAGGCTGCCGCCGACGACCCGGCTCTGTGCATCGCGTATTCCGCGCTCGTGCACGTGGCAGACATGCGGGCGAGGATGGATGAGGTGCTCGATGCAAGCGAGAAGGCCTCAGCCCATGCGCGACGGGCGGGACTCCCGGAGACGTTCATTGTATGGCGCTCCAACGCTCGCCTATTCGGCACGACCCCGGTCCCAGAGGTGCTCGCGTGGCTGGCCGAGCAGGAGACACAAGAGGGGTCGGTCCTACTTCGTACCCACCGCGCCGACGCGCTGGCCATGCTCGGTCGCTTCGACGAGGCGCGGGCGATCCTGGCCGAGGTGCGTGCGGAGCTGGCCGATCGCGGCGGGTGGTTGATGCTCGGGTTGATCACGGGCATCCATTCCGTCCTCGTCGAGCTGTGGGCAGGCGACCCCGCCGCCGCCGCCGAGCTCGGAGAAGAAGGGTGCCGGCTACTCGACGAGCTCGGAGAGAAGAGCTTTCTCTCGACTGCGGCCGGGCATCTCGCACTGGCGCTCTACGCACTCGACCGGCTCGACGAGGCCGACGCCTGGGCCAGCCGCGCGGCGGAGCTCGGGGCGAGCGACGACGCGGCCACGCAGATGCTCTGGCGGCAGGTAAAAGCCAAGGTGCTCGCACGTCGCGGCGAGCACGAGCAAGCCGAGCGACTCGCCCGCGAGGCGGTGGCGATCGGTGAGGAGACCGACGTGCTCGACTCACAGGGAGACGCGTACACCGACCTCGGCGAGGTGCTCCTGCTCACGGGGAAGCCCAACGAGGCGGTCGCTGCGTTCGAGCGGGCGGCTGAGCGCTACGAGCGCAAGGGCATCATCGTCTCGACGCAGCGCGCGCAGGCGCGAGTCGCCGAGCTCCGGAACGCAGCGGCAGGATGAGCATCCCCGATGCACCCCTTGCGCAGCGCGATCGCCCCTCCGGCACGGTCACCTTCCTCTTCACCGATGTTGAGGGCATGACGCAGTTTCTGCACGAGCTCGGGGGCGAGGGGTACGCCGAGGCGCTTGGTGTCGCGCGCTTGAATCTCGCCCCGCCGTGATGGACTCTTCGCGAGTGCTCTGCCCATCGTGTGGCAAGGAGAGCCCGGCCGCCTTCCGCTTCTGCGGAACGTGCGGCGCGCCGCTGCCTGCGGAGTCAGTGCCCGACGTGCGCAAGACCGTATCGGTCGTCTTCTGCGACCTCGTCGGCTCGACGGCGCTTGGCGAGCGCACCGACCCGGAGGTTCTGCGCGAGCTGATGGCCCGCTACCACGCCGAGCTCCGTGCGATCCTCGAGCGTCACGGGGGCACGGTCGAGAAGTTCGTGGGCGATGCGGCGATGGCGATCTTCGGCCTGCCACAGGTCCACGAGGACGACGCGCAACGAGCCGTTCGCGCGGCGGTCGAGATGCGCGATGCCGTCGCGACCCTCGGGCTCGAGGTGCGGATCGGAGTCAACACCGGCGAGGTCGTCGCGGGCACCGGCGAGACGCTCGCCACGGGCGACGCGGTGAACGTCGCCGCCCGGCTCGAGGAGGCCGCCGGCGCGGGCGAGATCCTCATCGGGTCGGCGACCGAGCGGCTCGTGCGGGACGCGGTCCGTGTTGAGGTCGTCGCCCCACTCACACTCAAGGGGAAGAGTGAGCCGGTTCCGGCGTA
>CAYPSI010000074.1:0-4162 GCA_964413375.1 uncultured Spirochaetales bacterium
CCAGGCCGACGCGGGCGATCTCGACAAGGCGGTCGAGCATCTCGAGGTCGCGATCCAGCTCGCGCCCTTCGATCCCGAGAGCTGGCTGGCGCTCGGTGAGCTGGAGAAGCGCCGTGGCAGCCCGGCCGACGCCTACGTCGCTTTCCGGCGCGCCGCCGAGCTCGCCCCCGAGGACCTGCGAGCCGTCTCGAGCCTCGCGCTCGCAGCCGACAGCCTCGGCTTCGACGAGGAGGCGGACCGCGCCTACACGCGCTGGACGGAGCTGCAGCGCTGGAGCCAACCCCTCGCTGCACCGCCCGCGCGCCCCTAGCCGGGTCAGGAGATCTGGGAGGGGTCGCGACAGAGGTCCTTCACGAGGTTGCGGTGGTGCGCTTCGAGAGTGCCGCCGCCGATCTCGAGGAGCTTGGCGTCGCGCCACAGGCGTTCGACGACGTTCTCTCCCATGTAGCCGTAGCCGCCGAGCACCTGGATCGCGGCATCGGCGACGCGCTTGCCGACCTGCGCCGCAAAGAGCTTCGCCGCGTCGGCCTCGATGCGCTGCCCCGTCGCCGCCAGATCGAAGCGGCGAGCGACGTCGTACACGAAGGTTCGCGCCGCGCGGTACTCGGCATAGCTCTCTGCGACGTAACGCTGGATCTGCCCGTGCTCGCGCAATGGCCGTCCGAAGCTCTGGCGCTGGTTCGCCCAGTCGATCATCACGCGCAGGCAACGCTGCGCGATGCCCACCGACATGGCCGCCAGCGTCAGGCGCTCGACCTCGAGGTTGCGCATCATCGCGAGCGTCCCCTCGCCCTCGGCGCCCAGGCGATTGGCCGTGGGCACCCGAACGCCCTCGAAGACGAGCTCCGCGGTGAACGAGGCGCGCATGCCGAGCTTGTCCCGCCACTTCTGGCCGAGGCGGAAGCCGGGCATGCCCTTCTCCACCAGGAAGGCCGTGAGCTGGCGCGGGGCTGTCGCGGCATAGACGACGAAGGCGTCGCCCTGGGTTCGCTCGTCGATCCCGCCGTTCGTGATGAAGGTCTTGGTGCCGTCGAGTACGTAGGCATCGCCGTCGAGGCGGGCCCGGGTCCGCATCGCGAGCACGTCGGTGCCGACCGCGGGCTCGGTCATGCAGAGACCCCCGATCCACTCACCCGAGGCCGCACGCGGCAGCACCTGCTTGCGTTGCAGCTCGTTGCCGTTCACCGCCACGTTCTGGGCGAACAGGACCGAGTGAGCGAGCACGGCGAGGGCGAAGCCCGGATCGGCGGTCGAGAGCGACTCGAAGAGCTGCACGGCGGCGGTTGCATCGAGGCCCGCGCCGCCATACTCCTCGGGGAGCGTCACGCCGAGCAGGCCGATCTCGCCCGCGCGCAGGAAGAGCGCGTGATTGAAGCTCTCGTCGCGATCGTGCTGCGCCGCTTGCGGCTCGACCTCGCGAGCGACGAACTCGGCAAGCGTTCCCGCGAGGAGACGATGCTCGGGCGTCGGCGAGGCGAGCTCGAAGCGCTGCCAGTCGCTCCCATTCATGCGAGGCCAGAATAGCCCTGATCAGCGGCTCGCGAGGGCATCCTGGACGAAGCATTTGATCGCGTCCCGCACGGCCGGGGAGGTGCCGTTGAAGACGATCCCGAGATCGGGCACGAGCTGATAGGCAATCTCCGCGTCGATGCGCAGCAGGCCGGCCCGCGGCAGCGCGAAGCTCATTTCGAGGCGCGTACCGAGGGTCGGCGTCTCGGGAGAGCGCATCAGGCAGCCGTTCTCCGAAAGCGAGAGAACCGCGCTCCCCCACTCGCGGTCGCCCACCCGGCAGCGCGCCGGCAGGTGGGTCGGAATGCGCGGCGAGGCCCGCGGGGTGTCTTCGAGCACCTGCTGCACGAGGCGGTAGAGCTCGTGGAGCCCGGCCGGCCGCCGGACCGCCCCGACGATGCGGGCGTCCGCGCCGGTCACGCCGTGGCGCCCGGAGAGCACCACGATGGGCACCTGCGGCCCCGAATCCTCCGGCACCTCGCCGAGGCTGCGCTCGTCCACGATGCGCAGATCCGGCCGCGCGCACTCTCCCGACGCGACCAGCTCGCCAAACTCGTCCGGATCCACGATCGTGTAGCCGAGCTTGTGGAAGAGCAGACGCGTCCGCGGGGCCAGAGCCTCCGGCGCGGCATACATGACGAGGACGCGGTGCGGCATGCCGGGAGTGGTCATCGACCGGCCGTATCGGCCATGCCGCTCGCGCGATTGAGGCCCCCCCCTTCGCGCCGGAACCGGATAGACTCCCGATCGATGGGGAACGACGATCTGGCCGGCTGGCTCATCGTGCGCCGGGTGGAGATCGAGGGGGTCCTCTCGAGCCGCCTCGGACCGGCCCGCCCCGACCCCGCTGGCCCGGAGAGCGAGGTGTTGAGGCGCTTCCGCTCCTTCGCCGCTGCGGCGCTGCGACGGGGCACGGCGGCGCAGCCCGCCCTCGAGGGCATCATCGCCAACGAGAAGCGCGTGGCGGCGCTGCTGGGGGCCTGGGTGGATGCGGCGGCGGAGGTCGGCGGACCCGAAGGAGCCGGAATCCGGTCGGCGCTGCTGCCGTGGCTCAAGACCTTCCAGGCCTCGCTCCGAACCGGCTCCGTGGGCCGTGGCCGCAGCGGCGCCCCCCGCACTCAGCGGCGCGCGGTAAACGCGGCGATCGACCGGGTGTCCGACGCCTTCCTCGCCGTCGACGCGGACACCGGCCAGGTGGTCGACGCGAATCCTGCGGCCGGGGCGCTGCTCGGCGTCGTGCGCGACGCCCTGCTCGGCGTCGAGGCCACCGCGTTCGTGTCCGAGGACTCCCGAGGCGAGTTCCAGGGCGAGCTCGACGCCGTCGCGGAGGGCGCCGAGCCGCGCCGCTTCCGCGGCTGCCTGCGCGACGCCCAGGGCGGCTCGATCGCAGTCGACTGCACCGTGACGGCCTTCAGCACCCGCGACCGCACCCTCGCGTTGATCCTCGCCCGCCTGGTGAGCTGAGCGCACCCGGGCTTCGCTCGCCTGGGCCGAGCTCCACAGGAGCTCCGGCCCGCTGCGCGTGCGCTTCGCGCACTTGCTCAGCGCAGCTCGCGGCGCAGGAAGTCGAGGGTCCGGGACCAGGCGCGCCGCGCGAGCTCCGGGCGGAACGCGGCAGGGCGCGTGTCGTTCATGAAGGCGTGGCCGGCGCCCGGGTAGACGACCACGTCGGCCGCATGAGACGCTCCCGACAATGCCGCGCGCAGCCGATCGACGTCGGCGACCGGCACGAACTCGTCGTCCTCGCCGAAACATCCCAACAGCGGACAGCGGATCTCGGCCGCGGCGGCCAGCGGCTCGCGAGGCTTGCGCACCCGATCGGGTCCGGCGTCGCCGTGAAGCATTCCGTGCGCATGGGACAGGAGGCCGTAGAAGACCACCGCCGCCGAGAGCGCGCGACAGCTCGCAGCCGCGAGTAGCGCGTACATCCCCCCCATGCAGAAGCCGACGACGCCGACGCGATGCCCCGAAACCGCCGGGTGGGCGACGAGAAAGTCGATCGCCGCCTGCACCTCCTCGAGCATCCGCGGATCCGAGAGATCCCGGATCCAACGACCGGGGTCGTCGATCTTCACCTCTGGCATGCCGCGGTAGAGATCCACGGCCAGCGCCGCGAAGCCCTCGGCAGCGAAGCGCCGCGCGAGATCGCGGGTGTGATCGGAGAGGCCCCAGACGTCGTGGATCACCACGACGCCCGGCTGTGAGCCCCCGCCCGGCCCAGAGGGGTGGGCGAGATAGCCGAGGTCCACGTCGCCCGCGTGCACACGCCGAGTATACGCGCTCACACGGGAGCGACGTCCGGCCGATCAGGGAGGGAAGATCGGGGGTTGCCATGGGCCGGATCTTCGGGCTGCTGCTTGGCGTGGTCGGCATCTGGGCGGCGACAGAGGTCTACCTGCACGGCACCGGGGGCGCCTTCGGCGGGGCCTTTGCCCGCATCGCCGGGGAGAGCGCCACCGAGCAGGACGGTCGCAGCCTCGGCCTGCGCGCTGGCGAAGCGGTCGGCCGCGCTCACGACGAAGGCGAAGCGCGGCGCGAAAGACTCCTCGCCGAGTAGGTCGCTTCCCGTCTCCTGATCAGCTCTCCGCGCGAGCGCGCACCGCCTCGTTCGCGATCGCTCCCTGGTGCGTGAGCAGCGCGCCGCGCGTGATCT